>CAMLJA010000039.1 GCA_946480065.1 uncultured Thermomonas sp.
CTCGGCGGACGGCAACGCGACGGTGGACAACGCCGGCCTGATCGACGTCTATTCGAGTGGCGCGGCGGTGGGCGCGGAAGCGCTGTCCTTCTCCGGCGATGCCAGCGTCACCAACAGCGGCGACATCTCCGTCGGCAGCAGCGCGTTCCTGGGCGACTCGTCCTTCGGCATCGTGGCGTTCTCGTCCAACGGGAGCGCCAGCGCCGACAACACCGGCGGCATCGACGTCTCCACCCTCTACATCGGCGCCGGCATCGACGCCGGTGGCCTGGCCGGCGCCACCGTCGACAACAGCGGCGACATCACGGTCGACGCCTGGCGGGCGTACGGCATCCGGGCCCAGTCCGGCAACGGCGACGTGGGCGTGGACAACAGCGGCTACATCTACGCCAGCTATGCGTCCCCGTACGGCTACGACGGTACCGCGTTCGGCGTGCTGGCGACCAGCGGCGCGGGCGACGTAGACGTCGACAACAGCGGCATGATCGGCGCCATTGTGGGCGGGCAGGCGGTGGGCGTGTTCGGCCGCTCCAGCGAAGGCGACGTCTCGATCGACAACAGCGGCATGATCGTTGCCGTCAGCGACTACAACGTCGCCGTGGGAACCTTCGCCCGCGCCGACGCCGGTACCGCGTCGGTCAGCAACAGCTACGACGGCATGATCGCGGCGGTGGGCAAGTACGGCCAGGCCTATGGCGTGCTGGCGCGCGGCGACTACGCCAGCGCCGACAACGCCGGCGGCATCCTGGCGTACGGCTTCTACTACGGCACCGGCATCGCAGCGAGCTCCTACAACGGCACCACGGTGACCAACAGCGGCAGCATCACGGCGTATGCGATGGGCGGTGCGACGGGCATCGAGGCGCAGTCGGTGTACGGCGACGTCAGCGTCGACAACTCCGGCGACGTGACGGCGCGTGGCCAGTACTTCGGCGCCCGCGGCATCATGGCGGTGAGCGGCGCCGGCGACGTGTCGGCGGACAACAGCGGCAGCGCGACGGCCTACAGCTACTACGGCGACGCGGTGGCGGTGACGGCCTACAGCACCGGCGATGGCCTGGCGAGCGTGGACAACAGCGGCAGCGCGACGGCGGTGTCGTACGACGGCATGGCGATCGGCCTGTACGCGTACAGCGCGGGCGGCAACGCCAGCGTGGACAACAGCGGCGACGTGGTGGCGGTGTCGTACAACGGCCTGGCCGACGGCATCTTCGCCTCGGGCGCTGACGTGGACGTGTCGAGCACCGGCTCGATCACCGCGGTGAGCGTGTACGGCAACTGGGCGGCAGGCATCGAGGCGCAGGGCACCGGTACCACCACGGTCGACAACGGCGGCGACATCTACGCGGTGGCCGGCTACGGCCAGGCGACCGGCATCTACGCGACCGGCGCGGACGTGACGGTGGGCAACACCGGCACGATCGAGGCGCAGGGCTACTACGCCACCGGCATCGAGGCGCGCTCGTACGGCGACGTGACGGTGACCAACGGCGGCGGGATCGTGGCTGGCACCCCGTATTACTCGGCGGTGGCGACGGGCATCAACGCCTCGAGCAACGGCGCGGCCGCGATGGTGTCGGTGGTGAACAGCGGCGACATCTCGGCGCAGGGCTACTACGGCGGCACCGGCATCGCGGCCACGGCCACGGGCGAGGGCGGCACGGCGAGCGTGGGCAACACCGGCACGATCTACGCCTCGCAGTACAACAAGTACGGCTACGGCGCCTACGGCATCGTGGCCTCGGCGGACGGCGACGCGACGGTGGACAACGCCGGCGGGATCGACGTGTACTCGGGCGGGGTGGCCGGCGGCGCGGTGGCGCTGTCGTTCGCGGGCAACGCGGGCGTGACCAACTCGGGCGACATCACGGTGGAGAGCACGGCGGCGCTGTACTACGCGGCCAGCGGCATCGTGTCGTTCGCGGCGAACGGCGATGCGTCCGTCAACAACAGCGGCTCGGTGGACGTGACCGGCAAGTACTGGGCGACGGGCGTGGACGCGCGCGGCCTGGGCGACGTGGCGGTGGAGAACAGCGGGTCGGTGACCGCCAACGGCGACAAGTACGCGTTCGGCGTGTACGCGACGGCGGGCACGGGCGACGTGAACGTGCACAACGCGGACGGCGGCGAGATCGGGTTCTACTCGTACCTGGGCCGCGGCTGGGGCGTGTTCGGTTACGCGACCCAGGGCGACGTGAACGTCGACAACGAGGGCCTGATCGAGGGCTACGCTTACGGCCAGACGGCGGGCGTGTTCGGGGTGGCCGGCGCGGGCGACGTGAACGTCGACAACAGCGGCGGGATCTCGGTGGTCAGCGGCGGCGACACGGCGCTGGGCGTGTTCGCCCGGGCGGACGCGGGCACGGCGAACGTGAACAACTCGGGCGACATCACGGCGTCGGACTTCACGTACAGCGGCTACTACACCGGCTTCTCGGCGTACGGCGTGTTCGCGCGCGGCACCTACGCGCAGGTGGACAACAGCGGCACCATCCTGGCCGACGGCCTGTACTACGGCACCGGCGTGCTGGCGACCTCGCTGGACGGCACCACCGTCACCAACAGCGGCAGCATCACGGCGTATGCGGTGGGCGGTGCGACGGGCATCGAGGCGCAGTCGGTGTACGGCGACGTGTCGGTGGACAACTCGGGCGACGTGCTGGCGGTGGGCGAGGTGTTCGGCGCCCGCGGCATCATGGCGGTGAGCGGCGCCGGCGACGTGTCGGCGGACAACAGCGGCAGCGCGACGGCCTACAGCTACTACGGCGACGCGGTGGCGGTGACGGCCTACAGCACCGGCGATGGCCTGGCGAGCGTGGACAACAGCGGCAGCGCGACGGCGGTGTCGTACGACGGCATGGCGATCGGCCTGTACGCGTACAGCGCGGGCGGCAACGCCAGCGTGGACAACAGCGGCGACGTGGTGGCGGTGTCGTACAACGGCCTGGCCGACGGCATCTTCGCCTCGGGCGCTGACGTGGACGTGTCGAGCACCGGCTCGATCACCGCGGTGAGCGTGTACGGCAACTGGGCGGCAGGCATCGAGGCGCAGGGCACCGGTACCACCACGGTCGACAACGGCGGCGACATCTACGCGGTGGCCGGCTACGGCCAGGCGACCGGCATCTACGCGACCGGCGCGGACGTGACGGTGGGCAACACCGGCACGATCGAGGCGCAGGGCTACTACGCCACCGGCATCGAGGCGCGCTCGTACGGCGACGTGACGGTGACCAACGGCGGCGGGATCGTGGCTGGCACCCCGTATTACTCGGCGGTGGCGACGGGCATCAACGCCTCGAGCAACGGCGCGGCCGCGATGGTGTCGGTGGTGAACAGCGGCGACATCTCGGCGCAGGGCTACTACGGCGGCACCGGCATCGCGGCCACGGCCACGGGCGAGGGCGGCACGGCGAGCGTGGGCAACACCGGCACGATCTACGCCTCGCAGTACAACAAGTACGGCTACGGCGCCTACGGCATCGTGGCCTCGGCGGACGGCGACGCGACGGTGGACAACGCCGGCGGGATCGACGTGTACTCGGGCGGGGTGGCCGGCGGCGCGGTGGCGCTGTCGTTCGCGGGCAACGCGGGCGTGACCAACTCGGGCGACATCACGGTGGAGAGCACGGCGGCGCTGTACTACGCGGCCAGCGGCATCGTGTCGTTCGCGGCGAACGGCGATGCGTCCGTCAACAACAGCGGCTCGGTGGACGTGACCGGCAAGTACTGGGCGACGGGCGTGGACGCGCGCGGCCTGGGCGACGTGGCGGTGGAGAACAGCGGGTCGGTGACCGCCAACGGCGACAAGTACGCGTTCGGCGTGTACGCGACGGCGGGCACGGGCGACGTGAACGTGCACAACGCGGACGGCGGCGAGATCGGGTTCTACTCGTACCTGGGCCGCGGCTGGGGCGTGTTCGGTTACGCGACCCAGGGCGACGTGAACGTCGACAACGAGGGCCTGATCGAGGGCTACGCTTACGGCCAGACGGCGGGCGTGTTCGGGGTGGCCGGCGCGGGCGACGTGAACGTCGACAACAGCGGCGGGATCTCGGTGGTCAGCGGCGGCGACACGGCGCTGGGCGTGTTCGCCCGGGCGGACGCGGGCACGGCGAACGTGAACAACTCGGGCGACATCACGGCGTCGGACTTCACGTACAGCGGCTACTACACCGGCTTCTCGGCGTACGGCGTGTTCGCGCGCGGCACCTACGCGCAGGTGGACAACAGCGGCACCATCCTGGCCGACGGCCTGTACTACGGCACCGGCGTGCTGGCGACCTCGCTGGACGGCACCACCGTCACCAACAGCGGCAGCATCACGGCATATGCGCACGGCGGCGGCATGGCCCCCACCATCGCAGCCCTCGACGCATACGGCCCCGTCGGCGCGATCGGCATCGACGCGCAGTCGGCGTACGGCGACGTCATGGTGGTCAACACCGGCGACGTGCTGGCGATGAGCC
The DNA here is from genome assembly GCA_946480065.1 of uncultured Thermomonas sp. The sequence goes on from CAMLJA010000039.1 coordinate 4,470, forward strand.
AGTACTCCAGCGCCCGCGGCATCAGCGCGGTCAGCGGCGCGGGCGACGTGGCGGTGGACAGCAGCGGCACCGTGAATGTCTCCAGCTACGGCGGTGACGCGGTGGGCGTGTACGCCCAGAGCTACGGCGGCGACGCCATGGCCGCCAACAGCGGCAGCGTGCTGGCGGAGGCCTACTACGGCGACGCGGTCGGCCTGCATGCGAGCGCCTACTACGGCGTCGCGCTGGCCGACAACAGCGGCGGCATCGAGGCAACGTCCGCCAACGGGGCCGCCTACGGAGCCATGGCGATCGGTGCGTACGCGGGGGCCTACAACGACGGCGACATCAGCGTCGATGGCTTCTACGGGGCCGCCGGCGTGGCCGCCTATTCGCTGTACGGCTCGATGGCCGGCAACAGCGGCGACATCCAGGCGCACGCGCTAGGCACCGCCTACGGGGTGGCCGCCTTCTCGGTCGAAGGCGACGCCACCGCTGTCAACAGCGGCAGCGTGACCGCCACCGGCGACTACCTGGGCGCCATGGGCGTCATGGCCCTCAGCGGCTATGGCGACGCCACGGCGGCCAACAGTGGCGAGGTGATGGCCTCCTCCAGTGAGGGCGCCGCGATCGGCCTCTATGCCCACAGCTACATGGGCGCGGCCTCGGTGGCGAACTCGGGCGACGTGGCGGCCGAGTCGACCTACGGTAGCGCGGTGGGCCTGCTGGCCTATGCCTACGGCGACGTGACGGTCGAGAACGAAGGCGACGTGATGGCCACCGCCGGCGAGTACGGCATGGCGGTCGGCGTGGCGATGTCGTCCTGGTACGGCACCAGCACGCTGGACAACAGCGGCACCATCGGCTTCTCCGGCCCCTACGGCCTGGCGGTCATGGGCAGCGACGCCGTTGACACCATCGACAACAGCGGCACCATCACCGGCAACATCTCGCTGTATGGCGGCGACGACGTGGTGAACAACCTCGCCGGGGGCCACTTGGACCTGACCGGCTCGGTGCTGGATACCGGCATGGGCGACGATACGGTCACCAATGCGGCTGGCGCGTTCATCCACCTCGAGGACGGCCTGATCACCTTGGGCGATGCGGTCGAGGGCAATGCGTTCACCAACAGCGGCACCATCGACGTCCGCGGCGACAGCATGATCGACATGGGCGGTGGCGCGATGGCGCTGGTGCCTTCGCTGAACGCCCTGCCGTTCATCAACAACGGCGTGATCGATTTCGTCGACGGCGCCCCGGACGACATGCTTACCGTCACCGGCGACATGGGCGGCAGCGGCGACCTGCACATCGACCTGAGCTTCCTGCACGGCATGGCCGACCAGCTGTACGTGGACGGCAGCATCGTGAGCGGCTCGGTGCAGACCGTGGACGTGGAGTTCACCGAGCTGCCGATCATCGGCAACGAGGCCCCGGTCGCGTTCGCCACGGTGACCGGCAACTCCAGCGCCAGCAACTTCGTGGCGGGCGCGGTCACGGGCTTCTCGGACGGGAACTTCCTCTCGCTCGGGGTGAAGGTCGTCAGCGACATCGACGCCTCCAATGCCTCCAGCGACGTCTTCTCCGTCGCCATCGACGTCCTGGGCCTCAACGACGTCGGTTCGCTCGCCGCCTCGATCTCGAGCGGTGCAGCCGGCTTCATGAACAGCCAGGTGGGCACGTTCCGCCAGCGGCTGGGTGTGAACCCTTACGGCGACCCGGGCAAGGTCCTGAGCGCTTTCCTGCGGGTCTACTCCGACGACGGCGACGTCAGCCAGGAGTACGAGGCCCTGAACTTCGGCGGCGCCGGCAGCTTCGACTTCAACCAGTCCAGCTGGGGCCGCGAGGTCGGGGTCAACGCCAACCTGTTCGGCAACTTCCATGCCGGCCTGGTGGTGGGCACCGCGGACAGCCGCCAGCGCCTGACCGGCGGCGCGACCGGCGAGAACCGCATGGACGGCAATACCTGGGGCGCCTACGCGACCTGGTACGTGCCGGACGGCTTCTACGTCGACCTCACGGGCCGCTGGATGGCCGCCGACATCCGTTCGATCTCGTCGGTGGGAACCATCAATACCCGCGCGCACACCGCCGCGACCAGCCTGGAGGCCGGCTACCAGTGGAAGCTGGGCGGCCTGACCCTGGTGCCGCAGGTGCAGTACACGCGCACCGAGGTGCAGGATGTGCGCACCCTGCACGGCGACATCACCACCTTCTCGCCGGAGGGCGGCACCTTCACCCGGACCCGCCTGGGCCTGGAGGCCAACAAGGCGTTCGACGTGAACGGGGTCCGCTGGACGCCGTACGCCTCGCTGAGCGCGGTGCGCGAGTCCGACGGCGAGGCCACCTTCACCGTCGCCGACGCCTTCCACGGCCGCACCAGCATCGAAGGCACCAGCACGATGGCGGAAATCGGCCTGGGCGTGCAGAAGGGCGGTTTCGGCTTCACCCTCGGCGCGAACTGGACCGACGGCGGCGCCCTGGACGGCTTCTTCGGCGGACAGGCGGTGGTGCGCTACTCCTGGTAAGCGTCATGATCGCGGTGGATCCGGTCCCGGCCGGATCCACCCCCTAGCAACCGCAGTCTGGAATCGACGTGTCGAACGAAAGCAAGCAGGAAGAGCAGCAGATCCTCGAAAACCGCGACAAGCCGGAACTCGAAACGGGCCTCGACGCGGTGTCGGCCCCCCCGGCCCCGCCGGCCGCCGGCGCCCCCCAGCAGCGCAAGCCGCTGGACATCACCAAGCTCAAGGTCGAGAAGGGCTGCTCGCGCGGCCTGGCCGGCTGGCTCGGCCAGCACCGGCTGTCCCTAGCGATCACCTCCTACCAGACCGGCCGCATCTACCTGGTCGGCAGCGACAAGCAGGGCCGGGTCTCGTTCTTCGAGCGCATCTTCGAGCGCGCCATGGGCGTGGTCGGCAACGCGCAGCGCATCTACCTGGGCGGGCTGTACCAGCTGTGGCGGTTCGAGAACGTGCTGCGCCCGAACGAGGTCATCCACGGCCAGTTCGACAAGTGCTACGTGCCGCGCAACGCGCAGACCATCGGCGACCTGGACATCCACGAGCTGGGGATCCGCAAGAACGGCAAGGTGGTGTTCGTCAACACCAAGTACTCGTGCCTGGCCGAGCTCAGCCAGACCCACAGCTTCAAGGCGATCTGGAAGCCCAAGTTCATCAGCAAGCTGGCGCCCGAGGACAGGTGCCACCTGAACGGCCTGGCGATGGTCGACGGCGAACCCAAGTACGTGACCGCCGTGTGCCGCAGCGACGCGGTGGACGGCTGGCGCGACCGCCGGCAGGACGGCGGCGTGGTGATCGACGTCGAGACCGACGAGATCGTCTGCGAAGGGCTGTCGATGCCGCACTCGCCGCGCTGGCACAACGGCAGGCTGTGGCTGCTCAACGCCGGCACCGGCCACCTGGGCTGGGTCGACTTCGAGAAGAAGGCGTTCGTGCCGCACGCCTTCGTCCCCGGCTTCGCGCGCGGGCTGTCGATCATCGGCAACGTCGCCGCTGTGGGGCTGTCCAAGCCGCGCAACCAGCGCTTCGAGGGCCTGCAGCTGGACGAGGAGCTGAAGAAGCGCGACGTGGAGCCGTGGTGCGGGGTGCAGATCGTCTCCCTGGCCAACGGCGACGTCACCAACTGGATCCGCTTCGAGGGCGACATCACCGAGATCTTCGACATCGCGTTCCTGCCGAACGTGAAGCACCCGATGATGATCGGCCTGCGCACCGCGGAGATCCGCGACCTGATCACCTTCGAATCCGACCTGCCGGTGGAGGCGCCCGCAGCATGAGCAACCGATACCCCAAGGCCCTCCTGTTCGCCGCGCTGGTACTGGCCGCCGCACCGGCGGTGGCGCAGCAGCAGGGCAAGCCCGCCAGGCCCGCCGCGGTGGCGGATCCGGCCGCGCAGGCCTTCCGCGGCTGGGACAAGGACCACAACGGCAGCCTGTCGCTGGCGGAGTTCCGCGCCGGCTGGCAGCAGGTCCAGCGCATGGCGGAGACGCAGGCGCGCCTGCGCCACCAGTTCGCCACCGTCGATGCCAACCACAGCGGGGCGATCGAGGCGGCCGAGTACGGCAACCTGGTGCTGGTGAAGAACGCCGGCAAGTCGGCACCGCCGCTGGCGCGCTTCGATGCGAACGCCGATGGCAAGCTGCAGTTCGCCGAATACCTGAAGCTGGTCCAGGGCATGGCGCCGGCCGCGCCGGCCAAGGGAGCGGCGAAGTGAGCGCCGACAGGACCTACCGGATAGAGCCGGTCTGGAAGCAGGTCACGCCGGAACTGGGCGAGGAGATCCTGGCCTTCTGGCGCGCCAACAAGGCGATCGCCAACGAGGCCGCCGCCGCGGCGCGCGTGCAGCAGGCCGTATGCGTGGCGCGCGACGACGACGGCGCGATCCAGGGCGTGGGCACCGCGATCGTCAAGGTGCTGCCGCGCCTGCGCCAGCCGATGTACTACTACCGCCAGTACTTCTCCAGGCAGATGCGCGGCCGCAACCAGATCCGTCCCTTCTACCTGGCGGCCCGCGACATCCTGCAGGCGCACAACGCCTCGCTGGAGAAGCCCGAGAGCCTGGGCCTGCTGATCGAGCTGGAGAACGGCAAGCTCGCGTCCGCCTACAGCCACGCCTACGAGAAGGCGTTCGACTCCACCTTCATCGGTTATTCCCCGCGCGGCCTGACCCTGCGGGTGACCTATTTCGAGGGCGCCAGGCTGATGCCGCCCGCCCCGATCCGCGCGCCTTCGCTCGCGGTCCGCAACGCCCGTCCCAACCCCGCCCGCAAGCCTGTTCCCCGGCGCAGCAGCGACCGGTCCTGATCACCACGGAGAGCACGTCCATGAACGTCCAGAAGTCCCTGTTGAGCCTTGCCATCGTTTCCGGCCTCGCCGTCGTTGCGATGCCCGCCGCCGCGGCCGGCAAGCTGAATTCCGTCGCCGCCAGCCGCGCCAGCGCCCTGATCGGCGGCCATGCCGCCGCAATCCGCCGCGCCGATGCCGACGCCTTCGCCGCGCGCGACGTGGTCGTCGACCGCAACGGCACCGAGCACGTCCGCTTCGAGCGCACCTACCGCGGCCTGCCGGTGATCGGCGGCGACTTCGTGGTGCATTCGCGCAACGGCAAGCTGTCCGGCGTCAGCCAGACCCTGAAGACCAGCGCCCGCCCGGCCCTGCAGGCGCGCGTCAGCCGCGACCAGGCGATCGTCGAGGCCGGTGCCCGCTTCGGCAGCCGCTTCATCGGCGCGCCCAGCGCCCGCACCGTGGTCTATGCCCGCGGCGCCACCCCGGTGCTGGCGCACGAGGTCGTCTTCAACGGCATCAAGGCCGACCAGACCCCGACCGAGATGCACTACTTCGTCGATGCGCGCAGCGGCAAGATCCTAGACCAGTGGGACACCGTGCAGACCGCGCGCCCGGGCCCGGGCGGCGGCAGCAGCTGCACCGCCACGGCGCAGGTCGGCAGCGGCATGAGCCTGACCGAAGGCACCGTCGCCATCGACACCAGCCTGTGCAACGGCACCTACCAGATGGTCGACCTGACCCGCGGCGGCGGCGCCACCCACAACATGGCGATGAAGACCTCGGGCATGGGCGCGCTGTACACCGACAGCGACAACATGTGGGGCACCGGCCTGCTCAGCAACGCGCAGACCGTGGCGGTCGACGCCCATTATGGCGTCTCGACCACCTGGGACTACTACGCGGAGGTCCATGGCCGCAGCGGCATCGCCAACGACGGCAAGGGCGCGGTCAGCCGCGTCCACTACGGCCGCAACTACGCCAACGCCTTCTGGAGCGACAGCTGCTTCTGCATGACCTTCGGCGACGGCGACAACGGCGCCAGCATCCTGCCGCTGGTGGCCATCGACGTGGCCGGCCACGAGATGTCGCACGGCGTGACCAGCCGCTCGGCCGACCTGACCTACTCCGGCGAGTCCGGCGGCCTGAACGAGGCCACCTCCGACATCTTCGGCACCATGGTCGAGTACTACGCCAACAACAGCAACGACCCGGGCGACTACGTGATCGGCGAGGAGCTGTTCCCGAACAACGCCGCCATGTCCAACGCGATCCGCTGGATGTTCAAGCCCAGCCTGGACGGCGCGTCGCCGGACTGCTACTCCAGCGGCATCGGCGGCATCGACGTGCACTACAGCTCCGGCGTGGCCAACCACTTCTACTATCTCCTCGCGGAGGGCGCGGTGGTCCCGGCCGGCTTCGGCAGCGGCACCTGGGCCAACCTGACCACGGCCTCGATGGTGTGCAACGGCAACACCGCCATCACCGGCATCGGCCGCGATGCCGCCAGCAAGATCTGGTACCGCGCGCTGACCGTCTACATGACCTCCAACACCAACTACGCGGGCGCCCGTGCGGCCACGCTGAGCGCGGCGGCGGATCTGTACGGCAACGGCACGGCCAACTACAACGCCGTCGCGGCGGCGTGGAGCGCGGTCGGCGTCAACTGATCCGTACCAGGTAATGCAAGACGAACGGCCCGCGCAAGCGGGCCGTTCCTTTTTGCGCGGGCGGCGCATCGTTGGCGGGTGATCGGGCGCGATCGCGAACCAGCGGTTCGCGCGCCGGACGAACGGCCGAGCGCTGGTCGCGAGGGCCGGGAATCGCCCGGGCGGGGCATCGGAGATGGCG
>CAMLJA010000040.1 GCA_946480065.1 uncultured Thermomonas sp.
CATCGGCGGCACGGACGCCGCCGATGAGCCTACATGGATGTATTCACGGCGTGTCGGGCACAGGCAGTCCCCGCCGCCCGACGCGCATGGAGCCCGCATGTCCCTGACCGACCGCTACGCCGCCACCCTCGACGAGATCCGCCAGGCCGGGCTGTTCAAGTCCGAGCGCATCATCACCTCGCCGCAGTCGGCCGAGATCACGCTGGCCGATGGCCGCACGGTGCTGAACTTCTGCGCCAACAACTACCTCGGCCTGGCCGACCACCCCGCGATCATCGGGGAAGCCAAGCGGGCGCTCGACACCCACGGCTTCGGCATGGCCAGCGTGCGCTTCATCTGCGGTACCCAGGACCTGCACAAGCAGCTGGAGCAGACCATCGCCGACTTCTTCGGCACCGAGGACACCATCCTCTACGCCGCCTGCTTCGACGCCAACGGCGGCCTGTTCGAGCCGCTGCTCGACGAGAACGACGCGATCATCTCCGACGCGCTCAACCACGCCTCGATCATCGACGGCGTGCGCCTGTGCAAGGCCCGGCGCTACCGCTACGCCAACTGCGACATGGCCGACCTCGAGAAGCAGCTGCAGCAGGCCAGGGCCGACGGCGCGCGCACCATCATGATCACCACCGACGGCGTGTTCTCGATGGACGGCTTCATCGCGCCGCTGGACGAGATCACCGCGCTGGCCGCCAAGTACGGCGCGCTGGTGCACATCGACGAATGCCACGCCACCGGCTTCCTCGGCGCCACCGGCCGCGGCAGCGCCGAGGTCAAGGGCGTGATGGACAGGATCGACATCTTCACCGGCACCCTGGGCAAGGCCATGGGCGGCGCGCTCGGCGGCTTCACCACGGCAAAGAAGGAAGTGATCGAGCTGCTGCGCCAGCGCTCGCGTCCGTACCTGTTCTCCAACTCGCTGCCGCCGCACGTGGTGGCCGCCGGCATCAAGGCGTTCGAGATGCTCTCGGCCGCGGGCGACCTGCGCACGCAGCTGGTCGAGAACACGCGCTACTTCCGCGAACGCATGACCGCCGCCGGCTTCGAGATCAAGCCCGGCGTGCATCCCATTTCGCCGGTGATGCTGTACGACGCGCCGCTGGCGCAGCGCTTCGCCGAGCGCCTTCTGGAGGAAGGCATCTACGCGATCGGGTTCTTCTTCCCGGTGGTGCCCAAGGGCCAGGCGCGCATCCGCACGCAGATCTCGGCCGCGCATACCCGCGAACACCTCGACCGCGCCATCGACGCGTTCATCCGCATCGGCCGCGAGCTGGGCGTGCTGGAGGCCTGAAGCCCCTCAGTCGCCGCCGAGCGCGGCGACTTCCCCGGCACTCAGTTCGCGCCATTGGCCCTTCGGCAGCTCGCCGAGGTCCAGCGGCCCGATCGCCACCCGCACCAGCCGCAGCACGCCGATGCCGAACGCCGCCAGCAGGCGTCGGATCTGCCGGTTGCGGCCTTCGTCGAGCACGATCTCCAGCCAGGCGTGCTTCGCGCCGGCGCGCAGCATCGCCACCGACGCCGCCGCGAGCCGACCGCCCTCGACCTCGACCCCGGCGCGCAGAGCGGCCAGCGTGGCGTCGTCGGGAATGCGGTCCACCTGCACGTGGTAGGTCTTGTCGGGCCCCGACCCCGGGGCGGTGATCCGCGCCGCCCACTGCGGATCGTTGGTGAACAGCAGCAGGCCCTCGCTGGCCTTGTCCAGGCGGCCGACCGGCGCGATCCAGCCCAGCCCCGCGCCCTCGAAGCAGCGGTAGACGGTGTCCCGACCGTGCTCGTCGCGGGCGGTGGTGACCAGGCCCCGCGGCTTGTTCAGCGCCACGTATACGCGACGGGCCGGAGCCGGGGCCTCGCCACCGTCCACGCGGATGACGTGCCTGCCGGCGATGGTCGGGAACTCGGGATCCCGCACGATGCGGCCGTCCACCCGCACGCGACCATCGCGGATCCAGTCCGCCGCCACCGTGCGCGAACACCGGCCCTGCTTGGACAGGACGCGGGCCAGGCCGATCCTGCGCGGGGTTGGCATCGCGCCCTCGGGCCGCGGATTACTCCTGCTTGGCCGGCGGCGTCGCGTCGGCGGCACCGGTGCCTTCCGTCGCGGCCGCAGGCGGGGGGTCCTTGCGGCCCACCACGCGGACGCCGCGCGCCTTCATCCAGGCGTCGAATTCGTCCGCCGTCATGCGCTTGCCGTTCTGGGTCATGTTGAAGCGCCACGGCGTATTGTCGAACTCGGTCCGCGGCTTGTACGCCGCCGGATCGTTGGGGTCGAAGACGCCCGCCGGACGCGTGTTGGCCACCGCACGGCAGCCGTCCTGGCGGATCCGCAGCAGCACGTTGTCGACCGCCAGCGCCTCGTCGAACGCCCGCGACAGCACGCCGCCCCCGCCGCCCAGCCGGGTATCGGCGGTGGACAGCTCGATCGCCACCGGCGAGAGGATCGACGGCCGCACCGGCAACGCGGACATCAGGTCGCTGGTGCAGGCGCCCGCCGACTGCGCCATGGCGACGGCTGGCGACGCGAACAGGATCGAGGCCAGCAGGATGCGGCGAAACGACATGGCGGGCTCCCCGGGAAGAGTGGTCAGTGTAGGGCGCGGCACGCATGGACCGCAATGCGATCGGCGCCGCGAAAAAACGAAGCCCGGCGCAGGGCCGGGCTTCGGATGTCGCGAGGAACAGCCAGGATTACTGGGTGTTCAGCTCGGTGCGACGGTTGGTCTCGCTCTTGCAGCCCGGGAACGCGTCGCCCAGGGCTTCCAGCGGACGGCTCTCGCCGTAGCCGTTCGGACCCGCCAGGCGGCCGGCATCGATGCCGTTGCTGGTCAGGTAGTCGTACACCGCGCGGGCGCGGCGCTCGGACAGGCCCTGGTTGTAGTCGTCGGTGCCGCACTCGTCGGTGTGGCCGGCGACTTCAACGCGCAGGTCGGGGTAGCGCTTCAGGATCTCGACGGCCTCGTTCAGGATCGCCACGGCGTCCGGACGCAGGGTGGACTTGTCGAAGTCGAAGTTCACGCCCTTCAGGTCGATCGAGACCGGGACCGGGCAGCCGTCCGGGCCGATGGTCTGGCCGGCTTCGGAACCCGGGCACTTGTCGTTGCAGTTGTTGACGCCGTCGCCGTCGTCGTCCATGTCGGCGCAGGTCTCGACGACCGGGGCCGGGGCGACCGGGGCGACCGGCTCCGGACCCAGGGCCACGGTCATGCCGATCGAGGCCAGCAGGTCGGTGAACATGTCCTGCTGGTCGCCGATGCGGGCCTGCTCGTCGTCGAAGTCGACGCGGGTGCCCAGCTCGGTGCGCACGTCCACGCGGCCGAAGTCGAACTGCAGGCCGGCGCCCAGGTTGACCGCCAGGTTGGAGGCCTCATGCTGGCCGGGCGAGTTCGGGTTCGGGTACGCGTCGTACTCTTCCTCGTGACGCTGCCAGCCCAGGCCGCCGCGCACGTACGGCCACATGGTGGAGTCGGCGTTGCGGAAGTGGTAGCGGGCGTCGACCGAAACGCCGAACTGGCTCCACCACAGGTTGTGGTTGATTTCCTTGTACGGGTTCTGGTAGTTGACCTCGGTCTCGAGGGACAGGTTCGGGTTCAGGAACTTGCCGAAGCCGAGGGTGCCGAAGATCGCGTTGGCGGTCCCGCGGTCGTTGTCCTGGAAGTTCATGCCGCTGGAGGCGGAGACATACCAGCGGTCGTCGAACTCCTGGGCGGACGCAGCCTGCGCCAGACCCAGACCACCCAGAAGGGCGGCGCAGAGGAGTTTCTTGTTCATGTTCAGCTCCTTGATCAGTAAAAGAAACCGGTGACGCTACGATTGATGCTCTATGAGACGGCCGTGTCCGCACGCCATCCCGCATACCTTATGGCGGGCGCCGTGAAAGCCGTGTTAACGCTAGCATAACGCTTGGCCCCCTGTAAAACCGCCCTTTCCAGCGAAAGGGGGCTGCCGGCAGCGTCAAAAATGGCCTTCCTGAATCCGTACGCAACGGTATGCTTGCAGGATGAACAGCCCTTACCCCCACCTCCTGCAGCCGCTGGACCTCGGCTTCACCACCCTGCGCAACCGGGTGCTGATGGGGTCGATGCACACCGGGCTGGAGGACCATGCCCGCGACTTCCCGAAGCTCGCGGCCTATTTCGCCGAGCGCGCCGCCGGCGGGGTCGGCCTGATCGTCACCGGCGGCTTCGCGCCCAACGTCGAGGGCTGGCTGAAGCCGTTCGCCGGCCGGATGAGCCTGCCCTGGCACGTGGCCCGCCACCGCCAGGTGACCGCGGCGGTGCATGCCCGCGACGGCAGGATCTGCCTGCAGCTGCTGCACGCCGGGCGCTACGCCTACCACCCGCTGTCGGTGGCGCCATCCCGGCTCAAGGCGCCGATCAACCCGTTCACCCCGCGGGCCCTGTCCGCGCGCGGGATCGAGCGCCAGATCCGCGCCTTCGCCACCGCCGCCCGGCGCGCCCGCGACGCCGGCTACGACGGCGTGGAGATCATGGGCTCCGAGGGCTACCTGCTGAACGAATTCACTGCGCCGCGCACCAACCGCCGCAGCGACGCCTGGGGCGGCGATGGCGCCGGGCGGATGCGCTTCGCGGTGGAGATCGTGCGCCGGGTGCGCGAGGCCTGCGGACCCGACTTCATCCTGATCTACCGGCTGTCGATGCTGGACCTGGTGGAGGGCGGCAACGGCTGGGACGACATCGTGGCCCAGGCCAGGGCGGTCGAGGCCGCCGGCGCGACCATCATCAACACCGGCATCGGCTGGCACGAGGCGCGGGTACCGACCATCGCCACCTCGGTGCCGCGGGCCGCGTTCGCCGGCGTCACCGCCAAGCTCAAGCCGCACCTGCGCCTGCCGGTGGTGGCCACCAACCGCATCAACATGCCGGACGTGGCCGAGGCCGTGCTCGCCTCCGGCGCCGCCGACCTGGTGTCGATGGCGCGGCCGCTGCTGGCCGACCCGCGCTGGGTCGAGAAAGCCGCCAGCGGGCGGGCGGCGGCGATCAACACCTGCATCGCCTGCAACCAGGCCTGCCTGGACCACGTGTTCGAGAACAGGCGCGCCAGCTGCCTGGTCAATCCGCGCGCCTGCGCGGAGACCGAACTGGTGTACGCGCCGGCGGCCTCCCCCCGGTCGGTCGCGGTGGTCGGGGCGGGCCCCGCCGGCCTGGCCTGCGCCACCGTGGCCGCCGGGCGCGGCCACCGGGTGACCCTGTTCGACGCCGCCGCGGAGATCGGCGGCCAGTTCAACCTGGCCAAGCGCATCCCCGGCAAGGAGGAATTCCACGAAACCCTGCGCTACTTCCGCCAACGGATCGAGGACACCGGCGTGGCGCTGCGGCTGTCCACCGAGGTGGACGCGGCCATGCTGGCCGGCTTCGACGAGGTGGTGGTGGCCACCGGGGTGACCCCGCGCGCGGTCGATTTCCCCGGCCACGACCATCCCAAGGTGCTGGGCTACCTGCAGGTGCTGCGCGGCGAGGTGGTGCCGGGGGCGCGCGTGGCGGTGGTCGGCGCCGGCGGGATCGGCTTCGACGTGGCCGAGTTCCTGGTCCAGGCGGGCGCCCCACCCTCGCTGGACCCGGCGCGCTGGATGGCCGAATGGGGCGTGGATACCGGCTTCGAGGCGCCGGGCGGCCTGGTGCCGCCGCGGCCAGAGCCACCCGCGCGCCAGGTCTGGCTGCTGCAGCGCAGCGCCGGCCGCCCCGGGGCGCGGCTGGGCAAGACCACCGGCTGGATCCACCGCGCCACCCTCAAGGCCAAGGGCGTCAAGATGCTCGGCGGGGTGGATTATCTCGGCGTCGACGACGCCGGCTTCCACGTCCGCGTGGACGGCGTGGAACAGACCCTGCCGGTCGACCACGTGGTGGTCTGCGCCGGGCAGGAGCCGCGCCGCGGCCTGTTCGACGCGCTGCAGGCGGCCGGGCGACGCGCGCACCTCATCGGCGGGGCCGAGCTGGCGGCCGAGCTGGACGCCAAGCGGGCCATCGCACAGGGCAGCCGGCTGGGCGCATCGCTGTAGGACTGGAATAAAAACTCCAATCCAATCAAGGATTTCGATTTTCCCGTTCAGCTGGCGTTGGGGTTCCTCCGCCTAAGGTGCGCGCACTTTCGTCCTGCCCCGCCTTTCCGGCGCCGGCAGATACCGGCCCCCCGACCTGAAGGCGGGCCCGGGCAAAGGTCGCCATAGAGCTGCCGCCCTCCCCAGTACGCCATGACGCGTGTCACTGCCCCGGCCACGGCCGAGGCCGCCGGCACGCGCCGCAACGGAGCAAGGAGTCCGACATGAAGCTGGCGTGGATCCTCTGGCTGTCGCACGTGTTGCCGCAGCCCGCCGCCGATTCGCTGTGCCTGTCCACCACCGTCTACCTGGAGGCGCGCGACCAGTCCGTGCGCGGCCAGCAGGCGGTGGCCGAGGTGGCCCTGCGCCGCCGCGACAGCGGCCTGTGGGGCCGCAGCCTGTGCGACGTGGTCACCGCCCGCCGGCAGTTCGCCCCGACCATCGTCTCCCCGCAGACCCGGCTGTCCAACACCGAGGCCTGGGCCGAGGCGGTGACCATCGCGCTGGAGTCCGAGCGCAACTGGGCGCTGCCGCCCGCGCAGCGCAAGCTGGTGGTGCCCGGCGCCAGCCATTTCGCGGCCACCGCCATCGCCAGCCCCAGCTGGCGCAACGCCTACCAAGTGGCCACCATCGGCAGCCACACCTTCTACAAGGTGCAGAACCTCAAGCCGCGCCACCGCGGCTGACCCTGCCGCCGCCGGAACAAAAAGGCCGCGCGGCGCGCGGCCTTTCCGTTGCGGGCGCCCGGGCTCAGCGCCGGTCGACCGGCACGTAGGCGCGGTCGTCCGGCCCGGTGTAGTTCGCGCTGGGGCGGATGATCTTGCCGTCCTCGCGCTGCTCGATCACGTGGGCGCTCCAGCCGGTGGTGCGGGCGATCACGAACAGCGGGGTGAACATCGGGGTCGGGATGCCCATCATGTGGTAGGCCGATGCGCTGTACCAGTCGAGGTTCGGGAACATCTTCTTGGTGTCCATCATCAGGGTCTCGATGCGCTCGGACACGTCGAACAGCGCCTGGTTGCCGCCGTCGGCGCAGAGCTTGCGCGAGAGTTCCTTGATGATCGGGTTGCGCGGGTCGCCGACGGTGTACACCGGGTGGCCGAAGCCGATGACGATCTCCTTCCGTTCCATCCGCGCGCGGATGTCGGCCTCGGCTTCGTCCGGCGTCGCGTAGCGGCTGATGATGTCCATCGCCACTTCGTTGGCGCCGCCGTGCTTGGGCCCGCGCAGCGCGCCGATCGCCCCGGTGATGCACGAGTGCAGGTCCGAACCGGTGCCCGCGATCACGCGCGCGGTGAAGGTGGACGCGTTGAACTCGTGCTCGGCGTACAGGATCAGCGACTTGTCCAGCGCATCGGCATGCAGGTCGCCCGGCGGCTCGCCGTGCAGCAGGTGCAGGAAGTGGGCGGCGACCGAATCGTCCTCGGTTTCGACGTCGATGCGGCGGCCGTTGCGGGTGAAGTGCCACCAGTACAGCAGCATGGAACCGAAGCTGGCCACCAGCCGGTCGGCGATGTCGCGGGCCTCGGCGGCCGGATGGCCCTCGCGCTCGGGCAGCACGGCGCCAAGCACCGAGCAGCCGGTGCGCAGCACGTCCATCGGGTGCGCGTTGGCCGGCACCAGCTCCAGCGCCTCGGTCACGATCGCCGGCAGCCCGCGCAGGCGCTTGAGCTTGGCCTTGTACGCGCGCAGCTGCGAGGCCGTGGGCAGCGCACCGTGCACCAGCAGGTGCGCGACCTCCTCGAAGGTCGACTGGGTGGCCAGGTCGTGGATGTCGTAGCCGCGGTAGTGCAGGTCGTTGCCGCTGCGGCCAACGGTGCACAGCGCGGTGTTGCCGGCGGCGGTGCCCGACAGGGCGACCGACTTCTTGGGCTTGAACGTGCCTCGAGATTCGGGGGTGGCGGTGGTTGGCTCGGTCATTGGGTGTCCTTCGCTTGCTTGTTCTGCGCAAACAGCGCGTCGAGCTTGTCTTCATAGGCGTGGTAGCCCAGGAAGTCGTACAGCTCGGCGCGGGTCTGCAGGGTGTCGATGATGTGCTTCTGGGTGCCGTCGCGCCGCACGGATTCGTAGAAGTGCAGCGCGGCCTTGTTCATCGCGCGATACGCACCGCAGCAGTACAGGGCGATATCGACGCCGGCATCCCGCAGTTCGTCGGTGGTGTAGAACGGCGTGCTGCCGAACTCGGTGAGGTTGGCCAGGATCGGCGCCTGCACCGCGGCCTTGACCTTGCGGTAATCGTCCAGCGAGGTCATCGCCTCCGGGAAGACCATGTCCGCGCCCGCTTCCACGTAGGCCACCGCGCGCTCGATCGCGCTATCGAGGCCTTCGACCGCGGCGGCGTCGGTGCGCGCCATGATCACGAAATCGCGGTCCGTGCGCGCGTCGACCGCCGCCTTGATGCGGTCGACCATCTCGTCCTTCGTCACCACTTCCTTGCCGGGACGATGGCCGCAGCGCTTCTGCCCGACCTGGTCCTCCATGTGCACGGCGGCCACGCCGATGCGCTCGAAGTTGCGGATGGTGCGGCCGATGTTGAACGCCCCGCCCCAGCCGGTGTCGATGTCCACCAGCAGGGGCATGCCGGTGGCGTCCACGATCCGGCGCGCGTCGGTCAGCACGTCCTCCATCGTGGAGATGCCGAGGTCCGGCACGCCCAGCGAGTTGGCGGCGACGCCGCCGCCTGACAGGTACAGCGCCTTGTAACCGGTGCGCCGGGCCATCAGGCCGGCGTAGGCGGTGATCGCGCCCATGACCTGCAGCGGGATTTCGGCGGCGAGCGCGGCGCGGAACCGCGCGCCTGCGGACTGGCGTTCGTCCATGGGGCCTCCGGTAAAACCGTCATTTTAGCCGATCGCTCCGCCCGGCAGCCGCGGCGCGCGGCGGCCGGGCGGCAGGCACTTGCCGACGCCTTCACCCGGCCCTACATCATGCTCGGACAATCAAGCCCGTCACACAGCGAACCCGACCATGGCCAACCGCTACAGCAAGACCCCCGAAGCGATCGCCCGGCTGACCCCCGAACAACGCCGGGTCACCCAGGACGCGGGCACCGAGCGTCCGTTCGACAACGCCTACCACGACCACAAGGCCGCGGGCCTGTACGTCGACATCGTCTCGGGGGAACCCCTGTTCACCTCGCTGGACAAGTTCGACAGCGGCTGCGGCTGGCCCAGCTTCACCCGCCCGGTGGAACCGGCGCATGTGCTGGAACTCGATGACAGCAGCCATGGCATGCGCCGCACCGAAGTCCGTTCGGCGCACGGCGACAGCCACCTCGGGCACGTGTTCACCGATGGCCCCCGCGACGCGGGCGGTCTGCGCTACTGCATCAACTCGGCCGCGCTTCGATTCATCCCGGTGGACGCGCTGGAGGCCGAAGGCTACGGCGAATACCGCCAGCTGTTCGCTGCACCGGCTGCCGGGGATCGCGCATGAGCGCCGCCACCGAAACCGCGGTCCTCGCCGGCGGCTGCTTCTGGGGCATGCAGGAACTGGTGCGCAAGCTGCCCGGCGTGCTGTCCACGCGCGTGGGCTATTCCGGCGGCGACGTCCCCCACGCCACCTATCGCAACCACGGCACCCATGCGGAGGCGATCGAGATCGTGTTCGATCCGGCGCTCACGTCGTATCGAAACATCCTCGAATTCTTCTTCCAGATCCATGACCCGACCACGCCCAACCGGCAGGGCAACGACCGCGGCAGCAGCTATCGCTCGGCCATCTACTACGCCTCGGAAGAACAGCAGCGGATCGCGATGGACACCATCGCCGATGTCGAAGCCTCCGGCCTGTGGCCCGGCAAGGTGGTGACCGAAGTCGCGCCGGCCGGGCCGTTCTGGGAAGCGGAGCCCGAGCACCAGGATTACCTGCAGCGCTACCCAGGCGGCTACACCTGCCACTTCGTGCGGCCGGGCTGGAAGTTGCCGCGCCGCGATGGCGCGGGTTGATCGGCATCAGTCGCAGCGATACTCGCCGGATGCTTCCTTGCGGCACATGTCGGGCGCCCCGTACACGATGATCCAAGCCTTCCAACGCAAGAAGGGCCGGCACGACGCCAACCCTTCCGGCTTGCAGCGGTGGCGGTGGCTTACAGCAGGTGGGCCACGCCGGCGCGCTCTTCTTCCAGCTCGGCCAGGGTCTTGTCCATGGCGGCGCGGCTGAAGTCGTCGACCGGCAGCCCTTCGACACGGGTGTACTCGCCGTTGGCGCAGGTCACCGGCACGCCGTAGATCACGCCTTCCGGGATGCCGTAGCTGCCGTCGGACGGCACGCCCATGGTCACCCACTTGCCGTTGGTGCCCAGCGCCCAGTCGCGCATGTGGTCGATGGCGGCGTTGGCGGCGGAAGCAGCCGAGGACAGGCCGCGCGCCTCGATGATGGCGGCGCCGCGCTTGCCGACGGTCGGGATGAAGGTGTTGGCGTTCCAGTCGGCGTCGTTGATCCTGTCCTTCAGCGATTCGCCATTGACGGTGGCGAAGCG
This sequence comes from uncultured Thermomonas sp., assembly GCA_946480065.1. The sequence goes on from CAMLJA010000040.1 coordinate 10,533, forward strand.
GTAGTCCGGGTACATGGTCGGGCTGTGGTTGCCCCACACCACCAGCTTCTCGATGTCGGCCACGGCCACGCCGGCCTTGTTGGCCAGCTGGCTCAGCGCGCGGTTGTGGTCCAGGCGCAGCATCGCGGTGAAGTTCTTCGCCGGCAGGTCCGGCGCCGACTTCATCGCGATGTAGGCGTTGGTGTTGGCCGGGTTGCCGACCACCAGCACCTTCACGTTGCGGCTGGCCACCTTGTTCAGCGCGGCGCCCTGGGCGGTGAAGATCTTGGCGTTCTCCAGCAGCAGGTCCTTGCGCTCCATGCCCGGGCCGCGCGGACGCGCGCCGACCAGCAGGGCGTAGTCGGCGTCCTTGAACGCGACTTCCGGATCGTCGGTGCCGACCATGCCGGCCAGCAGCGGGAACGCGCAGTCCTCCAGCTCCATCATCACGCCCTTCAGCGCGGCCTGGGCCTTGTCCAGCGGCAGCTCCAGCATCTGCAGGATGACCGGCTGGTCCTTGCCCAGCATTTCGCCGGAGGCGATGCGGAACAGCAGGGCGTAGCCGATCTGGCCGGCGGCGCCGGTGACGGC
>CAMLJA010000041.1 GCA_946480065.1 uncultured Thermomonas sp.
CCCGGGGCCGACGCCGCGGGCACCGCCGAGCCCGGCACCGTGCTGGCCATCCTTACCGCCGACTGCCTGCCGGTGGTGCTGGCGGCGCGCGACGGCCGCGAGGTCGGCGCCGCCCACGCCGGCTGGCGCGGCCTGTGCGCCGGCGTGCTGGAGGCCACCGTGGCGGCCATGCGTACCCCGCCGGGGGACCTGGTGGCCTGGCTGGGCCCGGCCGCCGGGCCTTCGCATTACGAGGTGGGCGCCGAGGTGCTCGACGCCTTCGTCGCCCGCGACGGCCGCGCGCGCCTGGCCTTCCTGCCCACCCGCCCCGGCCACTGGCGCGTGGACCTGCCGATGCTGGCGCGCCAGCGCCTGCTGGACGCCGGGGTGTTCGCGGTCCACGGCGGTGGGCTGTGCACCATCGCCGATGCCGCGCGCTTTTATTCCCACCGCCGCGGCACCCTGGACGGGCAGGGCGGCAGCGGCCGCATGGCCACCCTGGCCTGGATCGCGCCGCCGCCCGTTTGAGGACGCGCCGGCGGCATCGCCGCGATCAGCCCGCGCCGGCGCCTTCGCCCTGCCGCAGCCAGTCCAGCTTGCGCGCCTTCGGCTGCCGCTTGAGCGCGGCCTCGGCCCGCAGCGCGCTGGAGCGGTCCGGGTACGGGCGGCTGGCCAGCAGCGATTCCGGCGGATGGGCGCGGGTGTAGCGCGCGCCGGTGCCGGCGGCGTGCTGGCGGAAGCGGCGCGCGACGTCGGTGGTGATGCCGGCGTACAGGCTGCCGTCGCGGCATTGCAGCAGGTAGAGGTGCCAGGCGCCCATCGCGGCAGCATAACCGCGTCTCAACGCGCGCTGCGAATTGACTTGAATCACGGCGTGTCAACCGCATCTGCGTGACATTGGGCCACGCATCGGCCCCACACAGGATCCTTCCCCATGCGCATGGACAAACTCACGTCGCGCTTCCAGCAGGCGATCAGCGACGCCCAGTCGCTGGCCGTCGGCCGCGACCACACCATCATCGAACCCGCGCACCTGCTGCTGGCGCTGCTGGACCAGCAGGGCGGCGGCACCCGCCCGCTGCTGGCGCAGGCCGGCGTGAACGTGCCGGTGCTGCGCGAGCGCCTGGCCGAAGCGCTGGACAAGCTGCCCAAGGTCAGCGGCCAGGCCGGCAACGTGCAGGCCGGCAACGACCTGGTGCGCCTGCTCAACGTCACCGACAAGCTGGCCCAGCAGCGCGGCGATGCCTACATCGCCAGCGAGCTGTTCCTGCTGGCCGCGCTGGACGACGGCGGCGAGGCAGGCAAGGCGCTGAAGGCCGCCGGCGCCAACAAGGCCAGGCTCGAAGCGGCGATCGACAAGCTGCGCGGAGGCGAGAAGGTGACCGACGAGAACGCGGAAGACGCGCGCCAGGCGCTGGAGAAATACACCATCGACCTCACCGCGCGCGCCGAGAGCGGCAAGCTCGACCCGGTGGTCGGCCGCGACGAGGAGATCCGCCGCACCATCCAGGTGCTGCAGCGGCGGACCAAGAACAACCCGGTGCTGATCGGCGAGCCCGGCGTCGGCAAGACCGCGATCGTCGAGGGCCTGGCCCAGCGCATCGTCAACGACGAGGTGCCCGAGGGCATCCGCGGCAAGCGCCTGCTGTCGCTGGACATGGGCGCGCTGATCGCCGGCGCCAAGTTCCGCGGCGAGTTCGAGGAGCGGCTGAAGGCGGTGCTGAACGACCTGGCCAAGAACGAAGGCCAGATCATCCTGTTCATCGACGAACTGCACACCATGGTCGGCGCCGGCAAGGCCGAAGGCTCGATGGACGCCGGCAACATGCTCAAGCCTGCGCTGGCCCGCGGCGAGCTGCACTGCATCGGCGCCACCACCCTGGACGAATACCGCAAGTACGTGGAGAAGGACGCCGCGCTGGAGCGCCGCTTCCAGAAGGTGTTCGTGGGCGAGCCGTCGGTGGAGGACACGATTGCCATTTTGCGCGGGCTGAAGGAGCGCTACGCGGTGCACCATGGCGTGGAGATCACCGACCCGGCCATCGTCGCCGCCGCCACCCTGTCCAACCGCTACATCGCCGACCGCCAGCTGCCGGACAAGGCCATCGACCTGATGGACGAAGCGGCCAGCCGGATCCGCATGGAAATCGACTCCAAGCCGGAGGAGATGGACCGCAAGGAGCGCCGGCTGATCCAGCTGAAGATCCAGCGCGAGGCGCTGAAGAAGGAGAAGGACGCCGAGTCGAAGCAGCGCCTGGCCGACCTGCAGGAGCAGATCGACGTGCTGGAGCGCGATTACAGCGACCTGGAGGAGGTGTGGAAGGCCGAGAAGGCCACCCTGCAGGGCGCGACCCGGATCAAGGAGCAGATCGAGGCGGCGCGGCTGGAGCTGGAGGCCGCGCAGCGCAAGCAGGACTTCGGGCGGATGAGCGAGATCCAGTACGGCACCCTGCCGGAACTGGAGAAGCAGCTGAAGGTCGCGCAGGAAGCCGAGACCAAGGGCTTCACCCTGCTGCAGGACAAGGTGACCGCCGAGGAGATCGCGCAGGTGGTGGCGCGCTGGACCGGGATCCCGGTCAGCAAGATGCTGGAAGGCGAGCGCGAGAAGCTGCTGAAGATGGAGGAGCAGCTGCACGCCCGCGTGGTGGGGCAGGAGGAGGCCATCAAGGCGGTGTCGGACGCGGTGCGCCGCTCGCGCGCCGGGCTGTCCGATCCCAACCGGCCGAGCGGTTCGTTCCTGTTCCTGGGCCCCACCGGCGTGGGCAAGACCGAGCTGTGCAAGGCGCTGGCCGAGTTCCTGTTCGACAGCGCCGATGCGATGGTGCGCATCGACATGAGCGAGTTCATGGAGAAGCACGCGGTCAGCCGGCTGGTCGGCGCGCCTCCCGGCTACGTGGGCTACGAGGAGGGCGGCTACCTGACCGAGGCGGTGCGCCGCCGCCCGTACAGCGTGATCCTGCTGGACGAGGTGGAGAAGGCGCACCCGGACGTGTTCAACATCCTGCTGCAGGTGCTGGACGACGGCCGCCTGACCGACGGCCAGGGCCGCACGGTGGACTTCCGCAACACCGTGATCGTGATGACGTCCAACCTCGGCTCGCACCAGATCCAGGCGCTGGACGGGGACGATTCGCCGGAGGCCTACACCCAGATGAAGGCGGCGGTGATGGGCGTGGTGCAGGCGCACTTCCGCCCGGAGTTCATCAACCGCCTGGACGACATCGTGGTGTTCCACTCGCTGGACAAGGCGCAGATCCGGCAGATCGCCAGGATCCAGCTGCACGGGCTGGAGAAGCGCCTGGCCGAGCGCGGGATCCGGATCGAGCTGTCGGACCGGGCCTACGACCTGCTGGGCAACATCGGCTTCGACCCGGTGTACGGCGCCCGCCCGCTCAAGCGCGCGATCCAGCAGCAGCTGGAAAACCCGCTGGCGCAGGAGATCCTGTCGGGCCGGTTCGCCAGCGGCGACACCGTCCGCGTCGATGCCGAGGGCGGCAAGCTGGTGTTCGTGAAGTAGGCCCGGCGCGCGCCCGGCCGGCCTAGGGCCGGGCGCCCTCTCCGTCAGCGCCGCGCGGCCTCGGCCGCGGCTTTTGCCGGCAGCGGGGCGGGCCGTTTCGTGCCCGGTCGCGCGATCGCGTACATCTGCCACGCGATGTCCTTCAGCAGGGCGTTGCGATCGTCGCCTTCGGCGTACAGGTCGAAGTGGGTCCGCCCCGGCACGAAGCGGAAGTCGCTCTTCGCCCCCAGGCCATCCAGCACCGCCTGCAGCCGCCGCGCCGCGCCGTCCAGGTAGAAGGTGTCGGCGGTGCCCACGTACACATGCAGCTTGCCGTCCAGCGCGGGCCGCAGGCGCGGCCAGTCCGACTGCAGCCGGTGGGCGATGTCGTAGTGGTCGCGCCAGTAGGCCACCACCGCCGGATCGACCGCGCCGGTGCCGCGATCGAACATCGGCAGCGGACGGCCGTCGGGGCCGCGCGGGGAGAACACCCATTCGAACGAGGCCAGCTGGCCGCCGACCGGGCCGACGACTTCCTCCAGCCGTGCGAACTGCTCGAACGTCGCCACCCCCCGGCCCTTGTCGCGGACCAGCGGATAGGCGCTGCCGTCGCCGCGGCGATAGACGTTGGCGCCGGGCGCGTACAGGTCCACCCCGGTGAAGTCGTGGAAGTCGGCGGGGTCCGGCGACGTGGACCAGGTGCCGCCGAAGACCTCCGGGTAGCGCACCTGAAGCCACAGCGTGGCCCAGCCGCCGGAGGAGTGCCCGTTGAGGAAGCGGCCGTCGGGCCTGGCGTCCATCCGGTAGCCGCGCTCCAGTTCGGGGATCAGCTCCGCGGTCAGGGCCTGCCCCCACGGGCCGTTGTTCACCGAGTCGGCGAATTCATGGGTGCCGGTGGGGCTGGATTCGTCCAGCAGCACCCAGATCATCGGCGGCATCGCGCCGGACTGCATGGCGGCATGCACGGTCACCGCGGTGGGCACCAGGGCGCGCTGGCTGCCGCCGAAGCCGTGGGTGAAATAGACCGTCGGGTAACGCGCCGGGGCCGCGCCGTCGTAGCCGGGCGGCAGCACCACCCAGCCGCGCATGTGGATCGGCCGGCCCCAGAACGCGCTGAGCGCGGGGCTGGTGAAGTCGAGCTCGCGGGTGGCGGCCTTCGCCGCCGGCGCGGCGTCGCGCAGGGCCTGCGGCAACCTCTCGGGCAGCTGCCAGGGGTCGGCCGGCGCCGGCATCCGCTGGTCCAGCACCAGCGTCACCGGGGCGCTGCCCGGGCCCAGCGCGACCTTCACCGGCGCGCTCAGCAGGTCGTCCGGCCCGCGGCCGGCGTAGTTGTCGTCGCGCGCCGTGTCCAGCACGGCCTGCAGGTAGTACTCCCCGGCCGGAAGCTGCCCGAACGTGCGCGGCCACGCCATCGCGTCGGTGTCCATGCCCAGGACCTGGCCCGGCGCGATGCGGGCGATGTCCATGCCGGCGGCGGTGGCGTCCTGGCCGCCGAACGGGCTGGCCTCCACCGCGGCAACGCGCCCGTCCCCGGACCTGGCGAGCGCCTGCGACGCCGGCTCGGCGAACAGCAGCAGGCGGCCGGACGCCGGGGCGGATGCGCTGGCGGGCAACTGCACCCGCACGCGCGGCGGATCGGCGGCATGGCCGGGCATGGCCGCGGCGGCCAGGCAACAGGCGGCGAGCGCCGCGGACCAGCGGATCTGAGGCATCGGTCTGCTCCCCCTTGGACTGCCGGCAGTATGCGCCGGCGCGGGGCGCGGGGGATCAGGCGGGCGCCGCGGTCCGCAGCGCGCGGTAGGGGGGCGCCGCCATCACCATCTCCGCCAGCGAGTGCGCCAGCTCGCGTTCGGCCAGCACCGCCGCCTCGGCCCCGCGGCCCAGCAGCAGGGCCACGCCCTGCTCGCTGTGGGCGCGCGCCAGCACGGTGATTCCGGGCGACAGCGACTTCAGGTGGCCGACGATCTCGGCCGACTGGATCGCCTGCGGCACCGCGATGATCGCCAGCGCGGCGCCGCGCGCGCGCGCCTCCTCCAGCACGGTCTCGGAGGTGGCGTCGCCGCGCACCACCGTCAGGCCCTCGGCGCGCGCCTGCAGCACCCGGTCGCCGTCCTCCTCCACCACCACCAGCGGCACGCCGCGGCGGACCAGCAGCAGGGCCAGTTCGCGGCCCACCCGGCCGTAGCCGACCAGCAACGCGTGCCCGGCCAGGTCCTCCGGGATCACCGAGCCGGTGTGCGCCACCGGGTTGCGCTCGGTCCCGCGCTTGCCCAGCAGGCGGCCGAGCAGCTCGAACAGCAGCGGGTTGAGGACGATCGACAGCAGCGCGCCCGCCAGCACCAGCGCCTGGCCCTCCTCGGGCAGGATGTCCAGGGAGACGCCGAGCGCGGCCAGGATGAAGGAGAACTCGCCGATCTGCGCCAGGCTCACGGCGATGGTCAGCGCGGTGGCGTGCGGGCGCCCGAACAGCCGGACGATCACGTAGGCGGCCAGCGACTTGCCCACCACCACGATCGCCAGCACGGCCAGCACTTCCTCCATGTTCTCCAGCAGGAAGCGCGGGTCGAACAGCATGCCCACGGAAACGAAGAACAGCACCGCGAAGGCGTCGCGCAGCGGCAGGGTCTCCTCGGCCGCCTCCTGGCTGAACTCGGACTCGCTCAGCAGCATGCCGGCGAAGAACGCGCCCAGCGCGAACGACACCCCGAACAGTTCGGCCGATCCAAACGCCACGCCCAGCGCGATCGACAGCACGCACAGGGTGAACAGCTCGCGCGAGCCGGTGGCGGCGACCCGCCCCAGGATCCAGGGGATCACCCGGCGCCCCACCAGCAGCATCACCAGCAGGAACGCGCCGACCTTGACCACGGTGAACAGGATCGCGGTCAGCAGCGCGCCCAGCGGCGAGTCGCCGCGGGTCAGCTCGTTGCCCTCGGTGCCGCCCAGCACGCCCGACAGCGCCGGCAGCAGCACCAGCGCCAGCACGGTGGCGATGTCCTCCACGATCAGCCAGCCCACCGCCACGTGGCCGCGCTCGCTCTCCAGCAGCCGCCGGTCCTCCAGCGCGCGCAGCAGCACCACCGTGCTGGCCACCGACAGCGACATGCCGAACACCAGGCTGGCGCCCAGCGGCCACCCCAGCCAGTAGTGGCCCATGCACCAGCCCAGCGCGGTGGCCACCGCGATCTGCACCACCGCGCCGGGCAGCGCGATCGCCTTCACCGCCATCAGGTCGCGCCACGAAAAATGCAGGCCTACGCCGAACATCAGCAGGATCACGCCGATTTCCGCCAGCTGCGGCGCCAGCTGCTGGTCGCCCACGAAGCCGGGGGTATAGGGGCCGGCCACGATCCCCGCCACCAGGTAGCCCACCAGCGGCGACAGCCGCAGGCGCCGGGCCAGCGCGCCGAACACGAAGGCGAGCACGAAGCCCATGCACAGGATGGTGATCAGCGAGGTGTCGTGGGGCATGGGCGGCGCGGGCTGGGCGGGGCCCCGAATGATTGCACGGGGGCCGTGAGCGCAGTCCGAATTACACTGTGCGGATGATTTCCTTCCGCAATTTCGCCCTTCGCCGGGGCGAACGCCTCCTGCTGTCCAACGTGGACCTGGCCCTGCACGCGGGCTGGCGCGTCGGCGTGGTCGGCCGCAACGGCGCCGGCAAGTCCTCCCTGTTCGCCGCGCTGATGCACGAGGTCGAGCCCGACAAGGGCGACCTGGACCTGCCCGGCAAGGCGCGCGTCGCCTCGGTGGCGCAGGAGACCCCGCACCTGCCGGACCCCGCCATCGACTTCGTGCTGTCCGGCGACGAGGCCGTGCACGCCGCCATCCAGATGGAGGCCAACGCCTTCGCGGCCGAGGACTGGGAGGCGGTGGCCGAGGCGCACCAGCGGCTGGAGGAGGTGAACGGCTACGACGGCACCGCCCGCGCCGGCAAGCTGCTGCACGGCCTGGGCTTCCCGGCCGAGGTGCACGAGAAGCCGGTGGCGGATTTCTCCGGCGGCTGGCGGGTGCGCCTGAACGTGGCGCGCGCGCTGATGACGCCGTCGGACCTGCTGCTGCTCGACGAGCCCACCAACCACCTCGACCTCGACGCCGTGGTCTGGCTGGAGGAGTGGCTGAAGCGCTACGACGGCACCCTGCTGGTGATCAGCCACGACCGCGAGTTCCTCGACAACGTCACCACCCACATCCTGCACCTGCACGACGGCACCGCGAAGCTCTACGCCGGCAACTACACCGACTTCGAGCGCCAGCGCGCCGAGCACCTGCGCCAGCAGCAGATCGCGCACGAGAAGGAGCAGGCCGAGCGCGCCCACCTGCAGAAGTTCATCGACCGCTTCAAGGCCAAGGCCAGCAAGGCGAAGCAGGCGCAGTCGCGGGTCAAGCGGCTGGCCAAGCTGGCCGGCACCGAGGCGGTGCGGGTGGAGCGCGGGCTGCGGATCGATTTCCCCGAGCCGCTGCGGCTGCCCAATTCGCTGCTGTCGCTGCACGACGCCGACTGCGGCTACGGCGCGGAGGCGAAGATCCTGTCGGATGCCAACTTCGGCCTGGAGGCCGGCGACCGCATCGGCCTGCTCGGCCCCAACGGCGCCGGCAAGTCGACGCTGGTGAAGACCCTGGTGGGCGAGCTGGCGCCGCTGTCCGGCGAGCGCAAGGCGCACCCGGACCTGCGCATCGGCTACTTCGCCCAGCACACGGTGGAGTCGCTGGTGGCCGGCACCACGCCGCTGGACCACCTGCGCAAGCTGGCGCCGGACGTGGCCAACCAGGAGCTGCGCGACTTCCTGGGCAAGTGGAACTTCCCGGGCGACCGCGCCTTCGAGGTGATCGACACCTTCAGCGGCGGCGAGAAGGCGCGCCTGGCGCTGGCGCTGATCGCCTGGCGCCGTCCCAACGTGCTGCTGCTGGACGAGCCCACCAACCACCTCGACCTCGACATGCGCGAGGCGCTGGCCGAGGCGCTGTCCGACTTCGACGGCGCCATCGTGATGGTCAGCCACGACCGCCACCTGATCGGCCTGGTCTGCGACAGCTTCTGGCGCGTGGCCGGCGGCAGGGTCGAGCCGTTCGACGGCGACCTCGACGAATACGCCGCGTGGCTGCGCTCGCGGCCCGGCAGCGACAACCCGAAGACCCCGGCCCCGAAGGCCGAGCCGGTGGTCGCCAAGCCGGCGCCGGCGCCCGCGCCGGCCAAGCCCAGGATCAACCCGCACAAGCTGCAGAAGGCCGAAGAGCGGGTGGCGCGGCTGGAAGGCAAGCTGGCCGAGTGCGAGGCGCAGCTGGCCGATCCCGCGGTCTATGCCGACGCCGGCAGGGTGGCCGACCTGGGCCGCACCCAGCTGCAGCTGCGCGCGGAGCTGGAAACCGCCGAAGCCGATTTGCTGGCCCTGTACGAGGGCGCCTGACCCGCGCCGGGCCGCGGCGGGTCGGTTCCGGCCCGCCGTCAGTCGCGCAGGAAGTATTCGACCGTGGTCACCACCCGGATCTTCTTGATCTGCGGGCTGCCGGCGTCGCGGTTCTCGATGCTCACCACGCCCTGGTTGGCGCTGCGGATGCCGCCGATGCGGGCGCCGGAATCCTTGGCGAACTGCTCGGCGGAGGCGCGTGCGTTGGCGGTGGCCTCGGCGATCAGCGACGGCTTGATCTGGTTGAGCCGGGTGTATTCGAACTGCGGGCCGCCGCCTTCCTCGGTGTTCAGCAGCACGCCGCGCGCCACGATGTCGCCGCTGCGGCGCAGCGCCGCCAGCGCCTCCCCCACGCGGTTGGTGCGCAGGGTCACGGTATTGGAATAGCGGTAGCGCTCCGGCGGGCGGTTGTCGCCGTAGGCGTAGGTCCAGCGGTCCTCCAGCCGCGGCGGGCTGACCACGATCTCGTCGTCCTTGAAGCCGGCGCCGGACAGGAAGCCCCGGATGGTGCCGGTGTTGGCCTCCAGCCGGGCCTGCACTGCGCCGAGTTCGTTGCCCCCCACGGTCTGCGAGAGCGGCCAGACCACCAGGTCGGCGTCGACGATCTTCTCGGCGCTGCCCTTGACGGTCACGTAGCGGTCGGCGGTGCGCAGCCGGGCCATGCCGTCGGCGGCGAACCAGCCGGCGCCGGCCAGGCCCAGGGCGATGACGACGGCGGCAAGCACGGAACGGGTCTGCATGGCGGCGAGTCCGGCGGAGGGGGGTGCCAAGAGCCTACGCCACCCGCGGCGCGGGACTTGAAACGGCGGCACAACGCCGCGATATCCACGCCGGACCCTTTCTCCAGACCGACCAATGCCGATCTACGCCTTCGCCTGCGACGCCTGCGGCCACGCCTTCGACCGCCTGCAGAAGCTGTCCGACGCCGACCCCGCCGCCTGCCCGGCCTGCGGCACGGAGGGCCGCGTCCACCGCCAGCTGACCGCCCCGCAGTTCCGCCTGGCCGGCGGCGGCTGGTACGAGACCGATTTCAAGAAGGACGGCGACAGGAAGCGCAACCTGGCCGGCGACGCCGGCGATACCGCCAAGCCCGCCGCCGCGGCGCCGGAGGCCAAGCCGGCGGCCGCCCCGGCTTCCACCCCGGCTTCCACCCCGGCCGCCAAGCCGGCGGACTGACCGGCCGCCCGCAGCGGGTAAACTGTGCGGCTACGCGCGGGCGCCACGCCCGCGCGACCCGCGCCACCGGAGCCCCCATGCGTACCCATTTCTGCGGCCTGATCGACGATGCGTTGATCGGCCAGACCGTCACCCTCTGCGGCTGGGCCGACGTCGCCCGCAACATGGGCCAGATCGTCTTCATCGACCTGCGCGACCACGAGGGCATCGTGCAGGTCGTCGCAGAGCCGGCCGAAGGCGATGGCAACGCCGCGATGCTGGCGGCCGCCGCCGCGGTGGGCTACGAGGACTGCCTGCGCATCACCGGCACCGTGCGCCGCCGCCAGTCGGTGAACGACAAGATCCGGACCGGCCAGGTGGAAGTGGTGGCCGAGACGATCGAGCTGCTGAACAAGGCCGAGCCGCTGCCCTTCCACCACCACGAGAACCCGGGCGAGGACATCCGCCTGAAGTACCGCTACCTGGACCTGCGCAGCCCCGGGATGCAGCGCAAGATGCGCACGCGGACGAAGCTGGTGTCGGCGCTGCGCCACTACCTCGACGCGCGCGGCTTCCAGGACATCGAGACCCCGATCCTCACCAAGGCCACGCCGGAGGGCGCGCGCGACTTCCTCGTCCCCGCGCGCATGCATCCGGGCGAGTTCTACGCGCTGCCGCAGAGCCCGCAGCTGTTCAAGCAGATCCTGATGATGGCGGGCTTCGACCGCTACTACCAGATCGCCCGCTGCTTCCGCGACGA
>CAMLJA010000042.1 GCA_946480065.1 uncultured Thermomonas sp.
GTCCACGGCTACGTGCTGATGACCAACCACGTGCACCTGCTGGTGGGCGCGGAGGCGGGCGGGGCGGTCTCGCGGATGATGCAGGCGTTGGGCCGCCGCTACGTGCGGCCCTTCAATGCGCGCTACGGCCGGACGGGGACGCTGTGGGAGGGGCGGTACAAGTCCTGCCTGGTGGACAGTGACCGCTACCTGCTGGCCTGCCTGCGCTACATCGAACTGAATCCGCTGCGCGCCGCGATGGTGGCCGAGCCGTGGGCGTATCGCTGGTCCAGCGTACACGCACACCTGGGGCTTCGACCGGATGCGCGCCTGACGCCGCATGCCGGGTACCTGGGGTTGGGGCGGAATGCCCGCGAACGGGCGTCGGCGTATCGATGCCTGTTGATGGAGGGACTGTCGGATGAGGTGCTTGCAGACATTCGATCGCACATGCGGCAGGAGCGCGCGTTGGGTTCGCCTGCGTTCCGGTCGATGGTGGCGAGGGCGCTGAATCGACCGGTGGAGGTGCGGCCTCAAGGGCGGCCGCGCCGCGATTCAAACGCAAATGTTCTCTGACCCCTTTTGGAGGGAGCAGCTAAGATTCAACGCCCATCCCTGTCGGGACATCCCCTTGCCCCATCCCGCCAACCCCTACGACGCCGCCACCCTGGCCCGCATCGACCGTGCGCTGGAGGAGCTGTTCGACGCGCTGGGGCCGCTGGAGTCGCTGGAACCGCACCAGAAACGGCGGGTGTTCAAGATGGGGCCGGGCACCGAGGGTTTCTGCCGCGACGCGCTGATGCTGCTGGAGCAGAACCCGGACTTCGTCCCGCCGGCGCTGGAGGTGGCGCGGGCGCGGGCGCAGCTGGAGACGTTCGACCTGCTGCGGCCGCGGCTGCAGCAGCTGAGCCGCCTGCAGGCGCTGGTGGCCGACACCATGACCGCGCTGGGGGTGGAGGTGGCCTCGGTGGCGCGCGACGGCTACAAGATCATGCGCCGCGGCGGCGGGGTGGCCGGGATGGAGCGTCTGCGCGCGCACCTGCAGGCCCGCTACCGCCGCACGCCGGTGCGCCCCCGCAAGCCGCGGATCTGAGAGCGCAAGGGGAGCGTCGGCTCGCCCGGGTGGGCGGTGCGGCCGCCCGGAAGCCCGGTGCGGCGGGCCTTTCGCACCGCTCGCAAAGAAAAAGGCTTCGTGCGCTAGATGGAACGCTTCGAGATGCACGGTGAACGGGCCGCGGACTACTCCCGGAACCCGGTGCGCGTCGCCGGAGCGGCCGTTCGCAAGCCGAAATTGCTAGCGCGCCTCTCTTTCTGCGTGCCACGCAAGGAAAACTGCTTTGCGAGGGACGCTGCGGAGGCCTCCCGCCACGTCGGGAACGAAGCGCAGCGCGGTCGCGGCCCCGTTCGCAAGGAAATTTGCTTTGCGAGCGGAGCTTACGGCGAGGTGCGCTTCGCTTGGGGCTGCATTCGCAAAGCGATTTGCCTTGGGAGAGCGCCATGAGCCGCCGAGGGTGGCGACGCCAACGGGGAATACCCGGGTCAGCCAAAAAAGGAGCCAAGGGGTCGAGCCAAGGGGTCAGAGAACATTTCCGTTGAATCACGCTGCGGCTACCCCTTTTTGCTTCTTGGCATCCCGCTAACCCCCCATATGCGACGGTCAGGGCTCGGCGAGCGATGTCCAGCCAGCAAGCGGCGAATGGGCGTTGCCGCACCCGCTACGGAGCATGCACATGAGCCATTCCACCACAGACGCGTCCGGCGGCAGCGCCGCCAGGGCCTCGGGCGAGGCCAGGGGCAAGAAGGTCGGCCTGCACCAGCCGTCGAACGACAGGGAGATCGCGGACAAGCTGAAGAACGTGGATCTCGAGTCCCGCGGCGCGGCGGTCCATGACCACCTGCGTGACAAGCGCGGCAATGGCGCTGCCGGCTATGACGACTCGATCCGGCACGACGCCGACACGCACCGTTCGCAACCCGATTCCGTGAAAACGTCCGGCGAAGGGCGCCCAGCCTGAGCAGCCGCCGGTCGCGGGGCGAAACGGGGACCTGATCCCGGTCTTGCCGGTTCGTGATCGCTAGCCGCTAGCTTGACGTCCCGTCGAGTTCGCGCAGCAAGGCATCGATGGAGCCATGCAGGCGCTCGCGGTCACGTGGGTCCTGGAGTTCACGCTGCACGGTGTCCTGCAGCCGTTCGGCCTGCAGGCGGAGCGCCGCCCGCCGTGCGGGCGCGCCCACCCTCGCATGCAGGGCGGCGAGTGACCACCGCAGTCGCTCCAGCACCGCCACGTTGTCGCGTCCCGAATGGCGAATCTGGTCGAACGCCTCGTCCAGCAGGCCCCCGAACCGCGGGTGGCGTGCCTGGACCCAGGTCACCCCCTCGCAGTCGCAGCCCTCGAACCGAAGGTCCCGGCACGCCAGGTGCGCCAGGATCGCGGTGAGCGTGTCGACGCACATGATCGCGGTGGTGGTGTCGTTGACGCCCGGCGACAGCGCCTTCAGCGCCACGTCGGCGAGCTGGCGGATGCCGAAGCCGATGTCCTGCTCCAGCGTGCGCTGCGGCCCGAACGTCCAGCAGTCGGACGCCTCGTCCCCGAGGCCCGCGGGCGGTGCCGGGGATGACGAAAGCAGGCGATCGCCGACCAGGACGTAGTCCCCGATGCGGCCTGGCACGTCGAGCCGGACACCGTGCTTGCGGGCGATGGTCCGCAGGCGCGGATAGTCGACGAACTGGAGGTAGCCCGTCGCATCGGCGCGCCGGGCCTCGTGCCAATCCGTGGATCCGGTGACGTCGCCCGACTCCTCGTCCGCGGCGGCTGGCCCTGGGAACAGCCGGTCGATCGCTTCGCCTGTCTCGCGTCGCACGGCCTCCAGGATCTGCGAGGCCTGGATGGATTGCGCGATGTGGTGGATGAAGAACACCAGCACGCCGATGCCGCCGAAGGCGAGCAGCAGGCCGAGGAACACGGCCACCGAAGGGACGAACGCAGCGTCCCCGTTGTCGTAGATCGAACGGAGGACGACCAGGCAGTAGGCGAAAATCCCCAGGAACACGCCCAGCACCGCCTGGTTGGTGCGGTCGCGCATGAAGTTCCGCAGCACCCGCGAGCTGTACTGGCTGGACGCCAGCGACAGCGCGACCAGCGTGATCGAGAACACCGTGCCGGCGACCGTGATCATCGAGCCGGCCACTGCGGTGAGCAGGCTGCGCGAGGCGGCCGGGCCGGCACCGAACATGCGCGGCCACGCCTCCAGCGCGCCCGCGGTGACGAAGCGGGCGTCCGCTTCGACCGTGATGAAGGCCAGCAGCGTGGCCCCGGCGATGATTGCACCTGGCAGGAACCAGAAGCTGGAACTCAGGCGGTACCAGTGGCGCGCGAGCGACGTCATTTGGCGCTCAATCCACCAACAATCCCCAGGCGACGGCGGGAGCAGGGAGGTCGATCGACAGGATGCGGGCAGGGGGCGCCGTGCTCCGCGCGTTGGGTCCTGGACACGGTGATGGGGGCCATGCGGCAATCCTTGCAAGGCGGCGATGAACAAGTGGCGCCGCTGGGTACCTGCACCATTAGTGCGCTCTTCCACCGATCGTGTAAGTGAGCCTGCCCATTTTTGATCGGCGTCGGGAACGTCGGCATTGACCCTGCCTTACGAAGTCGTGCGTGCACGCATCTGGCGCTGTGCCCTTGCGCCTCAGTCGGGCCGATCGATCCTGCGGAACAGGGCTTTGCCGACCTGGTGCAGGCCGTAGGCGGCCAGTCCCAGGCCCACCCCTGCAAGCAGCGGGGCGTTGTCCAACATGCGCAGGACTTCCCCGGTATCCGCCGCTTCCTGGGCCCGATAGTGCATCCCCGCGCGCAGGACGAACCAGCCGATGGGCAGGAGCACCACGCCGCGTGCCGCCGTTCCTATCCTGCCGACCGTGCGCAAACCGCTGGAGGTCCTGGCATCGGGTGCGTGGACGCGCCGGTTCACGTCGCCCCTGGCCGCCTTGTAGAGCTGCTGGAGCCCATAGGCCATGATGCCGACGCCGACCGCCATCACCAGGTACATCCCGAACGGCTGCTGCAGCAGCGTGGCCACCAGGGTCTCCTGGCTGTCGCCCTGGCCCGTGCCGTCGCCGCGAGACAGCTGCCAGGCGGTGACGGCAAGGGAGCCGTAAACGAGCGCGCTCAACGCATAGAACGCACGCATCGCGCCGCGCCTGGTCCCGCCCTCCGGGTGCTCGGGATCGAGTGCCGCCTGCACCAGCCGCCAGAGCACGTGCGCCGCCAGCCCCAGGGCGATGGCCGCCAGCAGCATGCGTCCGCCGCTGCCATCGGCCAGCGTGGCCAAGGCCTCGGTTGGCCCGCCCGCGTGCTCGCCGCCGCCCGCCCGCGAGGCGCGCATCGCGATGACGCCCACCAGCAGGTAGACCACGCCCTTGGCGGCGTACCCCACCCGGGCGAGCGGCGGGACCCACCCGGCAACGGATCGGACTCCCTCGGTGACTTCCGGAATGCGTGACATGACGTCTCCTGCGACCAACCGTCTTATGCCAACGCGCCCGTGCCGGGGGAGTGAACGGGCGTCCCGCCGGACCGAGGTGCGCGCCCCGATCGCAAACGCAGGCGCTCGCGGCGCCCCTCACGAAGCGCTGCCCTCGCAGTGCCTAGAATCGCGGGATGCTCCCACTCTCCATCCTCGATCTCGCCCCCGTCGCCGAGGGCAGCGCGCCCGCCGACACCTTCGCGCACATGCTGGACCTGGCGCGGCTGGGCGAAGCGCTGGGCTACCGCCGCTACTGGCTGGCCGAGCACCACAACATGCCGGGCATCGCCAGTGCGGCCACCGCGGTGCTGATCGCGCACGTGGCCGCCGCCACGCGCACCATCCGCGTCGGCGCGGGCGGGGTGATGCTGCCCAACCACGCGCCGCTGCAGGTGGCCGAGCAGTTCGGCACGCTGGGCACCCTGCATCCGGGGCGCATCGACCTGGGGCTGGGCCGCGCGCCGGGCACGGACCAGGCCGCCACCCGCGCGCTGCGGCGCTACTACGCCGCGGCCGACGAATTCCCGGCCGACGTGGTCGAGCTGCTGTCGTATTTCGAACCAGTGCGGCCCGGCCAGGCCGTGCAGGCGGTGCCCGGTCCCGGGGTGGAACTGCAGGTCTGGATCCTGGGGTCGAGCCTGTTCGGGGCGCAGCTGGCCGCCCGGCTGGGCCTGCCGTATGCCTTCGCCTCGCATTTCGCGCCCGCGCTGCTGGAGCAGGCGGTGGCGACGTACCGCGCCGCCTTCCGGCCGTCTCCGCGGCTGGCGCAGCCGCACGTGATGCTGGCGCTCAACGCGGTGGTGGCGGACACCGATGCGGACGCCGCGCGCCTGTTCACCACCCAGCAGCAGGCGTTCGCGAACCTGCGCAGCGGGCGGCCGGGCCTGGTGCCCCCGCCGCTGGCGTCCGCCGAGGCGCTGCGGTCGCGCTACGCCCCGCAGGTGCTGGCCGGCGTGGACGAGGCGCTGTCGTGCGCGGCGGTGGGGTCGGTGGCCACGGTGCGCGCGCGGTTGGCCGAATTCGTGGCCCGCCACCGCCCGGACGAGCTGATCCTGACCGCGAACATCCACGACCCCGCCGCGCGCCTGCGCTCGTTCGAGCTGGCGATGGAGGCGGCGCGCGGGATGTAGGCAGGCGTCAGGGCGGGATCGCCACCTTCCCTGCAGTGCCTGCCGCGCGCGCCGCGGCGGTTGCCGCACCGGCCGCACGCCCGTGAACCGATCGACAACCATGGTCCGCGCCCCCGTTCGTTCTTGCCGCGCTCTTTACGCACCACGGCATAGGATGGCTGTTGCGGCGGCATGACGCGCCGCATTCGCATCGCTGCGCACGTCGAGGCCCTTTGCTTCCTGCGCAGCGCGCCAAGGCGCAGCGCCAGCCTGATCTGGCGCCCGGCTGATTGATCCAGCCGCTTCCGAGGGCCACGCGCCGGCCTTCGCCAAATCCAAGGAGACCCCCCATGCGCACCTCGCTGCGACACCCCATGACCTCGCTTGCCGCCGCCGTCCTGCTCGCGCTGAGCGGGATCGGCAGCGCCTCCGCCGCCGACTGGGACGACATGACCCAGGAAGCGCGCGACGCCTATCGGCACGGCCAGATCTGGGCCACGTATGCCATCGACCCCGCCCTGGCCACGCGCGACATCGACGTGGATGTGGACGGCAACACCGTCACCCTCCGTGGCACGGTGGAAACGCCGGTCGAGAAGCTCCTGGCAGGCTCCATCGCCCAGGCCGCGCAGGGCGTGACCAAGGTCGACAACCAGCTCAAGGTCGATCCGGAGATGGTGGTCATGGTGACCACGGTCGTGCCCACGCGCGCCTATGCCCAGAAGGTGGCCGACGCCAGCGTGGCGGCGCGGGTGAATTCGCTGCTGCTGTGGAACCAGTACACCGATGGCCTGGACATCGCCGTGTCCGCGCACGACGGCGAGGTCACCCTGCGCGGCGTGGCCGATACGCCGGGCGCCAAGGAACGGGCCGGCGAGATCGCCGCCAACACGCGCGGCGTGACCTCGGTCGACAACCAGTTGCGCGTGGACGGCAGGATGCAGGCGTCCTCCGACGTGGACCACGATCCCGAGTGGATCGAGGACAAGATCGAGACCAGCTACCTGTATTCGTACATCGTCAACAGCGCGGCCCTGGACGCCGAGGCCGACGACAAGGGCAACGTGACCATCAGCGGCCGTGTGCGCAGCCCGCTGGAAAAGGCCATGGCCATCGAACTGGCCCAGGGCGTGGCTGGCGTCAAGCAGGTCGACGCCAGCGACATCACGGTGGCGTCCAGCTGACGTTCCGCCCGCGAACGCTCGGGCGAAGCTCGCCAGCATGAAAACGGGGCAGGTTCATTTGCCCCGCCCTGGCCGGGTGCTCCGTCGGTCGCCGGCCGACGTGGCGCCTGGCCTTGGCCTTGCTTCGACGCTCGCGCGGAACGCCCGTGCCACCCGTGCCGTCAGGCGCCGACCGCGCGGGGCGCCAGCCGCCTCCGCCTGTCCTCCCGGTGGATCCTGGCGAAGTAATAGGCGATGACCAGCGCACCCAGCGTCGAGGGCAGGATCTGGGACCAGGGTTGCCCCACGCGGACCACGTTGCCGACCAGCGCCGACAGCATCCCGAACACGCAGGCGATCAGCTTGTAGCTGTGCTCGTATTTCCAGAGCGTGCGATACCAGCGGCGCGGGAACGTCCACCGCAGCGCGTCGTAGAGCAGCACCGAGGCCAGCGCGCCCAGCGAGGAATACACCACCACCGGCGCTTCGGCGGGATGCGCCCGCACCGCGGGAACCAGCGCCACGAAGAGCGCGCAGGCCAGCAGCGTGCAGGCGGCATCGGGCCACGCCGGCCCCTGGCTCCGCGTGCGGACGGCGCGCCAGCCACCGAACAGCTGGTAGGGCACGAGCACGCTCAGCACCGCGAAGATCGGGACGAAATGGAACAGCATCGTGCCCGCCGCCGCGGAGGCGCACACCACGGCCGTGACGTAGCCGAACAGCCGCCCCAGGCGGCGGTGGGCCGGGGTGCCCTTCGGCCTGGCGAGGATCGAGAACCCGATGCCGAGCGCCACCGTGCCCGCGGAGACGTGGATCGCCAGGTTGGTGAAATGGGCCGGGGTCATCGGGTTCTCCGTGGGAGTCGCGCGAATGCTGGCCGATGGCGCTCGGCGTCAGGTTGCCCGCGCCGATGCGGGGCGCATCAGTCCTGCGCGGGCAGGTCCGGATCGAAGGCGAGCAGGTCCGCCGGCTGGCACTCCAGCGCGGTGCAGATGGCCTCGAGCGTGGAGAAGCGGATGGCCTTGGCCTTGCCTGTCTTCAGGATCGACAGGTTGGCGAGGGTGATGTCCACCCGTGCCGCGAGCTCGGTCAGCGTCATGCGGCGCGCGTGCAGGACTTCGTCGAGGCGGACGACTATGGCCATCTCAGGGATCCCCGTCTCAGACCGTGCCTTCAAGGTCGGAACGCATGGCGGCGCCTTTCGCGAACACGCCGGACAGGACGAAGAGCATCAGCACCGCCAGCCAGGGCGCGGGCGTGAATCCGCAGAGCGTCGAGGACTCCAGCACCGCCCCGGCGATCGCGATGACCGCCAGCCGCAG
The DNA here is from genome assembly GCA_946480065.1 of uncultured Thermomonas sp. The sequence continues at coordinate 8,101 of CAMLJA010000042.1, forward strand.
CACTTCGATCGTCAGCACGCTCCACGCGATCATGTCCAGCCGCCGCGCGTTGGGGAGGATGAACGGATCGCCGGCGCGCACGGTGTCCACGATCGCCAGCAGCCGGCGCAGCACCGCATGCACGATCGCGATGGCGACCAGCCCGATGGCCATGATCGCGCGAAGCCCGGCGGGTGCCTGCGGGTGCAACGCCACGTCCACGCCCAGCGGCTTGTGCGGCCAGCCCGCCACGAAGAAGCTGGCGCCCAGGAGCACGCCGATGCTGACGGCGTACAGCAGGTTCAGCACGGTCAGTCCCTGGATGACGGGGCGGGCGACGGCGAGGGCACGGGCGGAGGTGCGGGTCATGTCGGTCTCGGCTTGAATATCGTTGGGCGATAATAGACATATCGAAAAACAATAATATGGGCCGGAAGTCATGCCGTGCCCGGGATGGCACCGCGGGAGGCGGCCAAGCGGGTTCGACAGCGGCCCGCCGCCGACCACGGGGCGCCGCGCTGAACGGCGGCGCGGGTTGGTGATACGTTGCGGGTTCCGCAATCGGGGGAATGCGAAACATGGGGAACGGGGAGATCACGCCGGCCGCGCCGGCGGAGGCGGTGGCGCCGGCCGCGGGCAAGGGCCGCCTGGCGCTGGCCCGCAATATCGCCATCTGGGTAGGGCTGGGACTGGCCGGCTTCCTGCTCAACGAGGGGCTGACGTGGGCGCGCGACCGGATGATGGACAAGCCGGACTACCTGCAGCAGCTGGCCGAGGCGCAGCAGAAGGAGTTCGACGAGGTGAAGGCCAGCCTGCGCCAGATCGGCGGATCCATCGACTCCGGCGACCGCGCGGCCTACGACCAGGTGCGCGACGCCGTGGCGTCGATGGAGCGGACCAACGCCAGCCTGATCCAGCAGCTGGTGCTGGCCAAGCAGGAAAACGAAACCCTGCGGAAGCTCGGTGGCGAGAAGACCGGCATCGCCGGCGGCTACGACTTCCTGCTGGCCCAGGGCTCCGGCCTGCGCCTGGAGGACGGCACCGTGTTCGGGCTGGAGAACGTCGGCGGCGGGGGCGTGCGGGTCAACGTGTCGTCGCCCACCGACTCCACGAATCGCTTCCTGCGCTCCGGCCAGGCCGTGGACTACACCAGCAAGAGCGGCGGCGCGTGCCGGGTCTCGCTGCTCAGCTTCAACGACGCCCGCATCGGGACGGCGTCGTTCGCGCGCAGCTGCGGTTGAGGGGGCGGGGGGTCGCGGGCCTAGCCCGCGTTTTCCCGCCCGCCCGCCAACCCTGCACGGAGCCCACGCCATGATCCGCTTCTTCGGCGGCCTGCGACGCACCCTGCTTCGCGAAGGCAGGACGCTGGCCTACCTGAAATACGCCGTGGGCGAACTGGTGCTGGTGGTCTTCGGCATCCTGATCGCCCTGCAGGTGAACAACTGGAACGAGCAGCGCCAGCTCCGGGCCAAGGCCGACGTCGCCTTGCTGGAAACCCTGCAGGACCTGGAGCAGATGGTGGACCGGGCCAACGACGTGATCGAATCGGCCGAGGACAAGGACGTCATCCTGGGGCGCATCCTGGCCGGCAAGGCCACCGCGCAGGACTATCGCGACGACAGGAATTACGTGGCGGTCGAGCGGAACTGGGAGGAGATGACGCCCGGCGTTTCGCACGAAGGCTACGACAAGCTGATGCGGCTGGCCGATGGACTGCCGGCAGGTTATCTCCCCGCCATCGCGGCGCTGAAGTCGCTGTACCTGCGGGACGTGCCAACGGTGCAGCAGACCGAGCGCTTCCTGGCCGACTTCGTCACCCGATTGCTGCAACGCTACGGCGAGCGCCACGCCTGGTTTTCCAGCGGCATCGATGAAAGCTATCTGCAGTATGTCCTGCACGACCCGCTGTATCGCAACGACATCTACAGCTATCGGATGTACAGCTCCGGCAACTACCTGCAGAGCGTCCGCCAGCTGAAATACCAGGCCATGCTGGCCTACCAGGCCGCCCATTCGGTGGTGGCCGCCGATGCGCCCGTGCCGGCAGCCATGACCGAAGTGAGGTGGCTCCCGGAGGCACGGCTGCGGCGCCTCGAAGGGCGCTACCGCATGCCGGCGGCCAGTGGCAGCGCCGCGTCCATCGCCGCGATCACCCTGCGTGGCGGCCAGCTGTGGCTCAACGGCGGTGCCAACACGGTGTGCGTATTGTTCATGACCACGGACGACCGCTTCATCTGCCTGCTGCTTGGCGGTGATGCCCCGCGTTTCCGCTTCAGCCGCGACGCGCGCGGCGCGGTCACCGGCATCGACGTGCTGGACGGCGACAAGGTGAAGCGGCACTGGCCCAGGCTGGCGGGCGCGCAGGCGCAGCCATGAACCGCCGTGCCGCGACGAGCCTCGCGCACATGCACCCCCCGTCTCCGCCTGGTTGAAGATCGCCGTCAGCAACGCCTGCATGGCGGGTTGTCGCCCAGCGGCACCGCGGCCAGGAACGGCAGGTGGCGCGTGTCGTTGCCCGCGCCCTCCCAAGGCGGGATACAGTTCCTTCCCGGCCGAGGGGGTAGGGGCAGAGGGGGTGCCACGGGTGCCGGGAGTGCGGGGGG
>CAMLJA010000043.1 GCA_946480065.1 uncultured Thermomonas sp.
TCCCGGAGCGTGCGTCCTTCCCGGGCGTCTTCCCCAGCGCCTCCTCGCTGGCCGACTTGGCCTTGTACAGCAGCGCCAGGTAGCGCCCGTTGCCGTTGCGGCGGACCAGCGGCAGCGCCTGCCGGTAGCGCTCCAGCGCGCCCACGTGCTGGCCCTGCCGCGCCAGCGCCTCGCCAGTCAGGATCAGCAGCATGTCCTCGTTGGAATCGTCCTGTTCGGCGGCGAAGCCGGCGCGCGCCAGCGCCAGGGTCTCCAGCGCGGCCTGCGGGTTGCCGAGCTCGATCTGCGCCTCGGCCAGGCCCAGCCGCGCCGCGTTCAGGCTGGTCGCGTCGTCGTGGCGGCCGGCCACGTCGATCGCCTGCTGGAAGGCGGCGCGCGCCTGGTCGGGCGCGCCGGATTCGTCGTGCAGGAAGCCCAGCTGGATCAGGTTGGTGGCCACGCCCTCCCAGTCCCGGCGGGCGCGCATGCGGCCGATCGCCTCGGTGAAATAGCGCTCCGCCTGCGGCCAGTCGCCCATGCGGCGATAGGCGATCGCCACGCTCAGCATCAGCGATTCCACTTCATGCTCGATGCCGGCCGCGCGGTAGGCGGCGCGCGCGCGCTGGAAATCCAGCATCGCCTTGGCCTGCTCGCCCAGCAGCGAGTAAATGTCGCCGCGCGTTTCCAGCGCCTCGGCCAGCAGCTGCCGGTCCTGTCCCCCCTGGAGCAGGGCGATCGCCTTGTCCACCTCGGGCAGCGCCCGCTGCGAGCCGCTGGCCTGTTCGATGAAATAGGCGCGGCACAGCAGCGCCCGCGCCTCGGACGGGACATCGCGGGCGTCGCGCGCCATCCGCAGCGCCTGGTCGGAATAGGCCAGTCCCGTGCGCGGCTCCCGCCACCGCTCGCTGCCGCAGTAAACCGAGCGGAAGCGGATCTCGCGCGGCGCGTCCCCGGCGGGCAGCAGGCTGCGCAGGCGCTGCAGGTCGGCCTCGTAGGCGGCGGAGCTGGCGTCCAGCGACGCCGGCCCCACCACCCGGCGGAAGACCTGGTCGAAGGCGGCCGCGCGGTTGCCCGGCGGGTTCGTGCCGTCGTCCTGCATCGCCAGGCCGGCGCAAGCGGGCGCGCAGGCGAACAGCGCCGCCAGCAGGACCGCCCAGGTTGTGCGCCGGTGCGCCCTCACCGCAATCCCCCGGGAGGCCTCGAAGGCAGGCAGCATACCGCCGCCGGGCCGCCTGCGGCGGCCGGGCTCAGTCGGCCAGCGCCTCGGCCACGAACGGCGGCAGCGCCTGCGCGCCTTTGTGCAGGTCGGCCGAGTAGTACCGGGTCGGGAAGCCCTTGCCGCGGGCGTCGGCCTCGCGGAAGTCGAACCCGGCGCCCGCGGCTTTCTTCGCCATCGTGCAGCTCCACCAGCCGGTGGGGTAGCAGGGCTGCGGGAACGGCAGGGTCTGGAAGCTGTGGAAACCCGCCTTGGCCATTTCCGCGCGCATGGCCTTGATCAGGTCCAGCAGCACCAGCGGCGATTCGCTCTGCTGGACCAGGATGCCGTCTTCCTTCAGTGCGCGGTGGCAGCTGGCGAAGAAGGCCTTGTTGAACAGGCCCTCGGCCGGGCCGACCGGGTCGGTGGAGTCCACGATCACGATGTCCACGCTGCCGGGTTCGCAGTTGGCCATGTAGGCGATGCCGTCGTCGAACAGCAGCTCGGCGCGCGGATCGCCGTTGGACTCGCACAGCTCGGGGAAATACTTCTCCGCCATCCGCGTGACCTGCTCGTCGATGTCGCACTGCACGGCCTTTTCCACGCCCGGATGGCGCAGCACCTCGCGCAGCGTGCCGCAGTCGCCGCCGCCGATGATGACCACGCGCTTCGGGTCGGCGTGGGTGAACAGCGCCGGGTGCGACATCATCTCGTGGTAGAGGAAGTTGTCGCGGGTGGTCAGCATCATCGCGCCGTCGATCAGCATGACGTTGCCCCAGTCGGTCGACTCGTAGATCTCGATCTTCTGGAATGGCGACTGCACCTCGTCCAGCTTGCGGGTCACGCGGAAGCCGATGGACGAGCCGGCCTTGTCGAAGTCCTCGTAGAGCCAGGTCGGTTCGGTCATGGCGGCGGTTCCGTGCGGGCGATGGGGGCGCACATTGTAGCCAGCGCCGCGCGGCGCGGCCGCCGGCGGCCGGACCCGGCACGGGACAGGCACTACAATGCGCGTCCCCCCGTTTCCGGCGTGACCGTGATGACCGACTGGTCGCTCGACCTGGCCCGCAAGACCTACTCGATCCCGCACTGGGCCGACGGCTACTTCGACGTCGACGCGCAGGGGCGGATCGAGGTGCGCCCGGCCGGTCGGGAAGGCCCGGCGGTGGCGCTGCCCGAGGTGGTGGACGCGGCGATGAAGTCGGGCGCCAAGCTGCCGCTGCTGGTCCGCTTCCCGGACATCCTGGGCCACCGCCTGCGCAAGCTGCAGTCGGCCTTCGCCCAGGCGCAGCAGGACTGGGGCTACGGCGGTGGCTACACCGCGGTCTACCCGATCAAGGTCAACCAGCACGCCGGCGTGGCCGGCACCCTGGCCTCGCACCACGGCGAGGGCTTCGGGCTGGAGGCCGGCAGCAAGCCGGAGCTGATGGCGGTGCTGGCGCTGTCGCGTCCCGGCGGGCTGATCGTCTGCAACGGCTACAAGGACCGCGAGTACATCCGGCTGGCGCTGATCGGGCGCAAGCTGGGCCTGCAGACCTACATCGTGATCGAGAAGCCCACCGAGCTGCGGCTGGTGCTGGAGGAGGCGCAGGCGCTGGGCGTGCAGCCGGGCCTGGGCGTGCGCATGCGGCTGGCCAGCCTGGGCGCCGGCAAGTGGCAGAACAGCGGCGGCGACAAGGCCAAGTTCGGGCTGGACCCGCGCCAGCTGCTGGACCTGTGGAAGCGGCTGCGCGACGCCGGCCTGGGCGACTGCCTGCAGCTGCTGCATTTCCACATGGGCAGCCAGATCAGCAACGTGCGCGACATCGCCAACGGCATGCGCGAGGCCACCCGCTACTTCGTCGAGCTCTCGCGGCTGGGCGCCAACATCCGCTACATGGACGTGGGCGGCGGCCTCGGCGTGGACTACGAGGGCACCCGCTCGCGCTCGTACAACTCGGTCAACTACAACATCGGCCACTACGCCTCCAGCATCGTGCAGCCGCTGGCCGAGGCCTGCGCGCAGAACGGGCTGGCGCCGCCGCGGATCGTCACCGAATGCGGCCGCGCGATGACCGCCCACCACGCCGTGCTGGTGGCCAACGTCAGCGAGGTGGAGCGCGCGCCGGAAGGCCGCGTGCCGCCGCAGAACGACGACGAGTCGCACCCGGTCCGGCAGCTGCGCGACCTGCACGCCGAGCTGCCGCAGCGCCCCGCGGTGGAGGTCTTCCACGAGGCCGCGCAGGCACATTCCGAGGGCCAGGCGCTGTATGCGCTGGGCCAGATCGACCTGGTCCAGCGCGCGCGCATCGACGACCTGTTCTACGCCATCGCCCACGCGGTGAAGGCGCGCCTGACCTACGACGAGAAGAGCCACCGCGACCTGCTGGACGAGCTCAACGAGCGGCTGGTGGACAAGTACTTCGTCAACTTCAGCGTGTTCGAGTCGATGCCCGACGTCTGGGCGATCGACCAGGTGTTCCCGATCGCGCCGATCGAGCGGCTGGACGAGGCGCCGACCCGGCGCGGCATCATCGCCGACCTCACCTGCGACTCGGACGGCAAGATCGACACCTACGTGGAGAACGAGGACCTGGACACCTCGCTGCCGCTGCATCCGCTGCGCGCCGGCGAGCGCTACCGGATCGGCTTCTTCCTGGTCGGCGCGTACCAGGAGATCCTGGGAGACATCCACAACCTGTTCGGCGACACCGACGCGGTGGAAGTGCGGGTGGACGGCGACGCCTGCCGGATCATGCAGCAGCGCCGCGGCGACACCACCGACGTGATGCTGGACTACGTGGGCTACAAGCTGGACGACCTGCGCCGCCGCTACCGCGCGCTGGTGGCCTCGGCGGGATTGCCGGGCCCCGAGTCCGAGCGGCTGGACGAGGCGCTGGAGCGCGGCCTGACCGCGTACACCTACCTCAGCGACGAGCCGCTGGCGTAGCCGCGGCGCCGGGCTTCGCCGGCGCGCGCCAGGGCGCGACCACCAGCACCACGCCGGCCACCACCAGCAGCGCGCCGGCGATCCGCAGCGCGTCCACCGGCCTGGGCGCCTGCAGCACGCCGAAACGGTCCAGCAGCAGCGAGGCCGTGACCTGCCCCAGCACCGCCAGGCAGACCATGCCGGCGGCGCCGATGCGCGGGATCAGCAGGGTGAAGCAGGCCACGTAGACGGCGCCGATGGCGCCGCCGGCCCAGATCCACGCCGGCAACCTGGCGCCGCCCTGCAGGGTGACCGGCGTGCGCGTGGCCAGCAGGTACAGGCCCAGCATGGCGGTGCCGACGAGAAACGAGACGAAGGCCGCGGCCACCGGCCCGCCCACGTGCACGCCCAGGCGCGCGTTGACCAGCCCCTGCAGCGGCAGGAGGGCGCCGATCAGCACCGCCACCAGCAGCGCGCCGGCCAGGTTCACGCGCGCGGCCCGCGGTGCACCTGCAGCCCCGCGAAGGACTGCGAGGTGGGCATGATCTCCAGCCGGTTGACGTTGAGGTGCGGCGGCAGCGTGGCCACCCACAGGATCGCGTCGGCGATGTCGTCGGCGGTCATCGGGTTGGCGTCGCCGTAAAGCTTGTCGGAGGCGGCCTGGTCGCCGTGGGTGCGGACCACCGTGAACTCGGTCTCGGCCATGCCGGGCTCGATGCTGGTGACGCGCACGCCGGTGCCGTGCAGGTCCGAGCGCAGCCCCAGCGAGAACTGGGTGACGAAGGCCTTGGTGCCGCCGTAGGCGTTGCCGCCGGTGTAGGGATAGGTGGCCGAGATCGAGCTGATGTTTACGATCGCGCCCTTGCGCTCCACCAGCAGCGGCAGCAGCGCGTGGGTCAGGGTCACCAGCGCGGTGACGTTGGTGTCGATCATGGTCTTCCAGTCGGCCAGCACCGCCTCCTGCGCGGGCCGGGTGCCCTGCGCCAGGCCGGCGTTGTTGACCAGCAGGTCGATGCCGCGGAAGCGTTCCGGCAGCGCGGCCAGCGCCGCGCGCATGGCGGCCTCGTCGCGGATGTCGAAGCAGGCGGGATGCACGGCGTCGCCGAGTTCGGCGTGCAGGGCGTCGAGGCGGTCGGCGCGGCGGCCGGTTGCCACCACCTGCCAGCCGGCGTCGACGAACTTGCGCGCGGCGGCGCGGCCGAACCCGGCGGTGGCGCCGGTGATGAGGGCGGTGCGGGGGCTGTTGGCGTTCATGCCGGCATTCTAGCGGCGCGCGCGGTGGCCGAAGCCGGCAGGGTGCGGCGATCAGGCGCCGGGCTTCGGCGCCGGCTTGCGGCGCTGCGCGGGCTTCCTGGCGGTCGCGCCGGCCTCGGCCGCCGGGGCCGGGGTGCGCTTGCGCCCAGTGCCGGACTTGCCGGCGGTCCTGCCCTTGGTGGCCCGGTGTTTTTTCAGCATGTCCTCGGCCAGGAGCACGTCCTCGGACAGGATGCCGGCAGCCTTGGCAATGGCGATCCGCGCCTGCGCCCGGTTTTCGTCGGGATTGGCCAGCAGCAGCTCGCGAATCGCCTCGCGCAGGGCGGCTTCGGCGTCGCGCTTCAGGTTGGCGTGCTCGCCGCGCCGGAGCAGCGCCAGCAGCGCGTCGACGACGGGTTTTACCAGGGCAGCTTCGATCGGCATCGGCGACATCCTCAAGGGATGCCAGCGTGCCGCGCGGCCATCTCAGCGGCCGCGACCCCGCCTCAGTTGGTCTTCACCGCCATCGCCGGCAGCCCGCCGCCGGCCAGCTTGGCCTTGGCCTCGGCCAGCTCGGAAGCGGTGCCGTAGGGCCCCATGCGCACGCGGTAGACGGTCTTGCCGCCGATCCGCGCCGATTCCACCCGCGCGTTCAGCCCCAGCAGGGCGATCTTGGCCTTGACCGCCTCGGCGTCGCCGGACGCGCCGAAGGCGCCGGCCTGGAGGATGTAGCGGGCGTCGTTCGAGGCGGGCGTGGCCGCCGCCGCCGTGGCGCCGGCCGGCGGCGAGGTGGGCGGATTGGCGGCGGCAGGCGCCTCGCTCACCGGCGCGGGCAGGGCAGCGGCGTCGCCGGAGCCGGCGGTGGCCGTCGACTGCTGGCGGTCGGCGGCCTGCTGCGCGGCGCGCGCCTGGGCCTCGGCTTCGGCCTTGGCGCTGGCGGCCAGCTCGGCGTCGCTGACCGCGACTTCCTCGCCGGGCAGCAGGGTGTAGAAGTCGTACTGGGTCGGCTTGGGCTTGCCGCCGTCGGCCGCGTCGGCGCCGGCCGGGGCGGTGTCCGGCGCGATCGCCTCGCTGTCCTCGCTGGTGGGCGCGGGCAGCGCTTCCGGATTCGGGCGCGGGCGGAAGAAGCCGTCGCCGTCGCCGCCGGACTTGAGCAGGCGCGGGGCCGCCAGCACCACCGCCAGCGTGACCAGCACGCCGATCACCAGCCAGGCCCAGCCGGGCAGGCCGCCCGAACCGTTGCGTCGCGCCTGCGACTTGCCGCGTCGTGCCGCCATCACATGCTCTCCGGGGCGCTCACGCCCAGCAAATCCAGTCCGTTGGCCAGCACCTGGCGCGTGGCCAGCGCCAGCGCCAGGCGCGCGTTGCGCAGCGCGGCATCCTCCACCAGCACCGGGCTGGCGTGGTACCAGCCGTGGAAGGCGTTGGCGAGTTCGCGCAGGTATTGCGCGACCAGGTGCGGTTCCAGCGCGACACCGGCGGCTTCCACCACCTCCGGGAAGCGCGACAGCTCGCGCATCAGCTCCTGCGCCGGGGCGTCGTCCAGCAGGTGCAGCGAGGCCTGCCCGTGGGCGGCGTCGAACGCGTAACCCTTCTCGCCGGCCTGCCGCAGCAGGCTGCAGATGCGGGCGTGCGCGTACTGCACGTAGTAGACCGGGTTGTCGTTCGACTGCGAGCGGGCCAGGTCGATGTCGAACGTGAGCTGCGAATCCGGCTTGCGCGCGACCAGGAACCAGCGGGTAGCGTCGCGGCCGGCCTCGTCGATCAGGTCGCGCAGCGTCAGGTAGGAGCCGGCGCGCTTGGACAGCTTCACCTCCTCGCCGCCGCGCATCACCGTGACCATCTGGTGCAGCACGTAGTCCGGGTAGCCGGCGGGGATGCCGCAGTCCAGCGCCTGCAGGCCGGCGCGCACGCGCGCCAGCGAGCCGTGGTGGTCGGCGCCCAGCTCGGTGACCGCGCGCTGGTAGCCGCGCTGCCACTTGGACAGGTGGTAGGCGACGTCGGGCACGAAGTAGGTGTAGCTGCCGTCGGACTTGCGCATCACCCGGTCCTTGTCGTCGCCGAAGTCGGTGGTGCGCAGCCACAGCGCGCCGTCTTCCTCGTAGGTGTGGCCGTGGGCGATGAGCTCGCGCACCGTCTCCTCCACCTTGCCGTCGGTGTACAGCGAGGACTCCAGGAAGTAGCGGTCGAAGCTCACTCCGAACGCCTGCAGGTCGGTGTTCTGCTCGCGGCGCAGGTAGGCGACGGCGAACTTGCGGATGGCGTCGAGGTCGTCGGCGTCGTCCTTGCCGGTCACCACGTGGCCGTCGACCTCCACGCTGTCGCCGCGCAGGTAGCTGGCGGCGACGTCGCCGATGTAGTCGCCGTTGTAGGCGTCGGCCGGCCAGTCGGCGTCGCCCGGCTTCAGGCCCCTGGCGCGCGCCTGGGTGGAGATCGCCAGGTTGTTGATCTGCACGCCGGCGTCGTTGTAGTAGAACTCGCGCTTCACGTCCCAGCCGTTGGCGGCCATCACCCGGGCGATGCAGTCGCCGATCACGCCGGCGCGGCCGTGGCCCACGTGCAGCGGTCCGGTCGGGTTGGCGGACACGTATTCCACGCCCACGGTCGTGCCGCCGCCGCTGTCGTTGCGGCCGAACGCGGGGCCGGCGGCGTGGATGTCGCGCACCTGCTGCTGCCAGGCTGCGGGGGTGAGGTGGAAGTTGATGAAGCCGGGGCCGGCGATCTCGACCCTGGCGATCGCATCCGAGGCCGGCAGCGCGTCGAGCAGCTGCTGCGCCAGCGCGCGCGGGTTGCTGCGCGCGGCCTTGGCCAGCAGCATCGCCGCGTTGGTGGAGAAGTCGCCGTGCGCGCGCTCCTTCGGGCGCTCGATCACGAACTCGGGCGAGGCCAGGTCGGCGGGCAGGATGCCTGCGCTGCGCAGGGCGGACAGGCCCTGTTCGATCAGGGCGCGGAGCTGGGTTTTCACGAAGGCGTGGCGATGCGGTTCGACGGTTGCGCATTGTACTTGAGCGCCGTCGCCGCCCCGCGGGCGTTCAGGAACGCGTGCGTCGGTGCCGCGGCTACACCAGCCCGCGCGCGGCCATCGACACCGGCGCGCCGTCGCCGATCACGAAGTGGTCGAGCAGGCGCACGTCCACCAGCGCCAGCGCCTGCTTGAGGCGGGCGGTCACCGCGCGGTCGGCCGCCGACGGCTCCGGGTTGCCGCTGGGGTGGTTGTGGCCGACGATCACCGCGGCCGCGCCGCGCGCCAGCGCCTGTTCCACCAGCGCGCGCGGATGCACCTCGGCGCCGTCGATGCCGCCGCGGAACAGCTCCTCGAAGCCCAGCGCGCGGTGCCGCGTGTCCAGGTACAGCGCCGCGAACACCTCGTGCCCCAGTCCGCGCAGCCGCTGCGCGAAGTAGCGGCCGGCGGCGGCCGGGTCGGCCATCGCCTCGCCGCGCGCCAGCTGCGCGGCCAGGTGGCGATGGCCCAGCTCCAGCGCGGCCGCCAGCGCGCAGGCGCGGGCCGGGCCGATGCCGCGCAGCCGCACCATCGCCTTCGGTTCCCGGTCCAGCAGCCCGCGCAGGCCGCCGTGCCCGGCCAGCAGGTCGCGCGCGCCCGCCACCGCGTCGCGGCCGGCGGTGCCCGAGCCCAGGAAGATCGCCAGCAGCTCGGCGTCGGACAGGCTGCCGGCGCCGCGGGCCAGCAGCTTCTCGCGGGGACGTTCGTCCTGGGGCCAGTCGCGGATGTGCATGGCCGCAGGATCCCGCGCCGCGGCCGGCGGCGGCATCGGCGCGCGCGGGGCCTTCGGGTAAGCTGGCGGCTCGTCCCACGGTCAGGAAACGGCCCGATGCCAGCCGCCAGCGGTCCCCTGGATGCCCGCCGCGTGCTGCTCTGCGTCTGCGGCGGCATCGCCGCCTACAAGAGCGCCGAGCTGGTGCGGCGGCTGCGCGATGCCGGTGCCGAGGTGCAGGTGGCGATGACCGAGAACGCCCAGCGCTTCGTCGGCGCGCAGACCTTCCAGGCGCTGTCGCACCGGCCGGTGCGCACCTCGCTGTGGGACGCACAGGCCGAGGCGGCGATGGGCCACCTGGAACTGGCCGGCTGGGCCCAGCAGGTGGTGGTGGCGCCAGCCACGGCCAACACCCTGGCCAAGCTGGCGCACGGCATGGCCGACGACCTGGTCAGCACGCTGTGCCTGGCGACCGAAGCGCCGCTGCTGCTGGCGCCGGCAATGAATCACCGGATGTGGCGGCATCCCGCTACCCAGGCCAACGTCGCCACGCTGCTGGCGCGCGGCGTGCGCATGGTCGGCCCCGACGACGGCCCGCTGGCCGAGGGCGAATCCGGCCCCGGGCGGATGGCCGAGCCGGCGGCGATCGTGGCCGCGCTCGGGGCCGCGGCATGAGTCGGACGCTGGCCGGGTGGCGGGTGGTGGTCAGCGCCGGCCCGACCTTCGAGGACATCGACCCGGTGCGGTTCCTGGGCAACCGCAGCAGCGGCAAGATGGGCTTCGCGATCGCGGCCGAGGCGGCCGCGCGCGGGGCTGACGTGGTGCTGGTGGCCGGCCCGGTGCACCTGCCCACGCCGCCGGGCGTCCGGCGCGTGGACGTGCGCAGCGCGGCGCAGATGCGCGACGCCGTGCTGTCGGCCCTGCCCTGCGACGCCTACATCGGCGCGGCGGCGGTGGCCGACTTCACCCCGCGCGCGCCGGCCGCCAGCAAACTCAAGAAACAGCCGGGCCAGGACACCCTGGTGCTGGAGCTGGTGAAGACCCGCGACATCCTAGCCGAGGTCGCCGCGCACGCGCGCCGGCCGCGGCTGGTGGTGGGCTTCGCCGCGGAGACCGACAACGTGGCCGGCTACGCCCGCGGCAAGCTGGAGCGCAAGGGCGTGGACCTGGTGTGCGCCAACCGCGTGGGCGCCGGCGCCACCGGCTTCGAGAGCGACGACAACGCGCTGCTGGTGCTTGGGCGCGACGGCTTCGAGCGCGCGCTGGGCCCGGCCCCGAAGGCGGCGCTGGCCGGCCTGCTGCTGGACCTGGCCGCGGAGCGGATGGACTGATGGAACACGAACTGCAGGTGAGGCTGCTGGACCCGCGCTACGGCGCCGACTGGCCGCTGCCGGCCTATGCCACCGCGCACAGCGCCGGCATGGACCTGCGCGCCGCGCTGGACGCGCCGCTGCGGCTGGCGCCGGGCGAGGCCGCGCTGGTGCCGACCGGGCTGGCGATCCACGTCGCCGACCCGGCGCTGTGCGCGGTGATCCTGCCGCGCTCGGGCCTGGGCCACCGGCACGGCATCGTGCTGGGCAACGGCACCGGGCTGATCGACGCCGAC
>CAMLJA010000044.1 GCA_946480065.1 uncultured Thermomonas sp.
CGACCTCGGCCAGGCAGGTGCCGGTCACCAGGCCGACGTAGCCGGTGCCGAAGATCGTTACGTCCATGCGGGGTGGAACTCCAGGGAAATTGAAGGCAGAGCGTGCCGGGCAAGCCCGGCACCTACGCGGGGCGTGGCAGGGGCGCGGCGCTCCGGGCCAACGGCGCAAAGGGCGCTACAGGCGGCCATCGACCGCATCCCGCGGCAGCACGCCCTTGACGTCGTAGACCACGCCGCCGGGCTTGGCGTAGTCGCGGGCGCCCTGCCCGGCCTCGGCGAACTGGTGGTGGGCCACGGCCAGGATGACGGCGTCGTAGGCGCCGGCGTCCGGCGATGCGATGGGGGTGATGCCGTATTCGTGGCGGGCTTCGTCGGCATCCACCCAGGGATCGTGGACGTCCACGCGGGCGTTGTAGCCCTGCAGGGTCTCCACGATGTCCACCACGCGGGTATTGCGCAGGTCCGGGCAGTTCTCCTTGAAGGCCAGGCCCAGCACCAGCACGCGGGCGCCGACGGGGTTCAGGCCCTTGCGGACCATCAGCTTGAGCACCTGGTCTGCCACGAACGGGCCCATGCCGTCGTTGGTGCGGCGGCCGGCCAGGATGACCTGCGGGTGGTGGCCCACTTCCTGCGCCTTGTGGGTCAGGTAATAAGGATCGACGCTGATGCAGTGGCCGCCGACCAGGCCGGGGCGGAACGGCAGGAAGTTCCACTTGGTGCCGGCGGCTTCCAGCACGTCCAGGGTGTCGATGCCCAGCTTGTTGAACAGGATGGCCAGGTCGTTGACCAGGGCGATGTTGAGGTCGCGCTGGGTGTTCTCGATGACCTTGGCGGCCTCGGCCACCTTCAGGCTGGGGGCCTTGTGGGTGCCGGCGGTGATGATGGATTGGTAGAGGGCGTCGACGAAGTCGGCGGTTTCGGGGGTGGAGCCGGAGGTCACCTTCCTGATGGTGGTGACGCGGTGGGCCTTGTCGCCGGGGTTGATGCGTTCGGGGGAGTAGCCGATGGCGAAGGTGTTGGCGTCCGGGATCGCGCCCCTTCGGTGCGCTCCTACGGGGGTGGCGGTGGCGGCGGCGGTGGTGGTGGCGGCGGTGGAGGCTTCGAAGGTGAGGCCGGAGACGCGTTCCAGGATGGGGACGCAGACTTCCTCGGTGCAGCCGGGGTAGACGGTGGATTCGTAGATCACGGTGTCGCCGGGCTTGAGGACGCTGCCGATGGCCTCGCTGGCCTTGACCAGGGGGGTCAGGTCCGGGCGCTTGGCGGCGTCGATGGGCGTGGGGACGGTGACGATGTAGACGTTGCAGGCGGCGATGTCGGCCAGGGTGTCGGTGTAGGTGAGGTGCGTGGCCTCGGCCAGCAGCTCGGGTTCGACTTCAAGGGTGCTGTCGCGGCCCTGCCGCAGCTCGCCGATGCGGGCGGCGTGGATGTCGTAGCCCGTGGTGGGATAGCGCTTGCCGAACTCCACGGCCAGCGGCAGGCCCACGTAGCCCAGGCCGACGATGGCGATGCGGGTGGTGTCCAGGCGTTGCTGTTGCGGCATGCGGTGCGCGTCCCTTCCTTGAGCAGCCGTGCATTATGCAGGCGGGGGGTGATGGTGTCTGTGCAATCGGCGGCGGTGTGTAATTTTTGCCCGGGTGGCGGGGCGAAGCGCGCGTGCCGCGACGTTTGACGCGGATCATGGCGGCCGCGCCGCGCGGGCGTAGAGTGCCGGACATGGGCACGGCCTTCCAGCGCGACAGGAACGGGCACCGCAGCGGGGAATTGGCGGATCCGCGGGTGGTGGCGCGGTTCCGGGCGCTGGCACCGTGGGTGGGCGCGGCGATGGTCGCCAGCGCGCTGCTGGTGCTGCTGGGCTGGTGGCAGGGGATCGACGGCCTCACGCGCCTGCTGGGCGGGGCCACGGCGATGAAGCCCAGCTCGGCGGTGACCTTCATCCTGGCGGGCGTGGCGCTGCTCGCCTGCGCCCGGCCCGGGGTGCCGGGACGCTGGTGCGCGCTGCCCAACATCGCGGTGGCGGTGCTGGGCGGGCTGTCGCTGCTGGAGTACCTGGCCGGCATCGACCCGGGGATCGACCACCTGTTCCCGGATCCGGAGGCGATCGCGCTGGGGATGCCGGCGGGACGGATGTCGCAGATGACGGCGGTGGGCTTCGTCTTGCTGGGGGGGCTGGGGCTGCTGGTGCGGGCGCGGCGCGGGGTGCTGCTGGCGCAGGCGCTGGCTGCGGGCCTGCTGGCGATCGGGGCGCTGGCGCTGGCGATCGCGGGGTACCGCTACCGGGTGGGCGAGATGACCTTCGTCCCGGTGGCCGCGCCCACGGCGATCCTGCTGATCGCCGCGGCGCTGGCGTGGCTGGCGCTGCAGCCGCCCCAGGGGGTGATGGCGGTGGCCACCGCGGACAGCCCGGGCGGCGTGCTGCTGCGGCGGATGGGGCTGCCGGCGCTGCTGCTGCCGCTGGGCCTGGCGGTGGCGGTGCGGGCGCTGGAAACCCGGCTGGGGTGGTCGCACGCGGAGGTGATCGCCGCGCTGGCCTTCCTCAGCGGCGCCGGCATGCTGGTCATGGTGATGTACATGGCACGCCTGCTGCACGGGCTGGACCGCCAGCGGCGCAACGCGGCGCGGCTGCAGGACGACGCCCTGACCGACGCGCTGACCCGCCTGCCCAACCGGCGCGCCTTCGATACCGCGCTGGAGCGGCTGCTGGCCGGGCACCGCCAGAGCGACGTGGGGTTCGCGCTGCTGATGGTCGACCTGGACAGGTTCAAGTCCTACAACGACGACTACGGCCACCTGGTGGGCGACGAGGCACTGCGCCGCACCGGCGCGGTGCTGCGCGGGGTGCTGCGGCCGCAGGATCTGGCGGCACGTTACGGCGGCGAGGAGTTCGCGGTGCTGCTGCCGGCCACCAGTGCCATCGGCGCCCGCCGCGTGGCCACCCGCCTGCGCGAGGGCTTCCACGCCCAGGCCTGGCCGGAGCGCCCGCTCACCGCCAGCATCGGCATCGCCTGGGCGCAGCCGGGCGACAGCGCCGCGTCGCTGATTTCCCGCGCCGACGCCGCCCTGTACCAAGCCAAGGAAGGCGGCCGCGACCGGGCGTGCGAGGCGCTGCCTTCGGCGATGTCGCAGATGGTGTGAGGATGTGGGGTACCGGGAACCGCGACACCTACAAGCGAGGCGCGGCGCCAGGGCCGCCCGCGGCGTTGATAGACGCCGGGCTCGCCCGGCTTGTCAACGAGATGCCGGTGTGGGGCAATCAGCCGGGTTGGGCGAGCCGGCGCGGACGGGTTTGCAGGTAGCAGCTTTGCTGCTTCTCTCGACAGCGTTGAGGAAGCTCTGGTCGTAGCCAATTTGCTAGAACGCGCCGCCGCTGCTAGCCCGCACGGGTTTAATGTCCGGCGCGCGCGCGACAGTACCGGTCAACGGGCCGGGCCAGCGCGATGGCTGCGCGCGAGGTGAAGAGCGAAACCCGCAGCAGGGAGGGGAGGCGGCACAGCGCATCAGGCGCCAGGCGCCAGGCGCCAGGGAGCCAAGCGTGGATGGCCCTGAGCCACGCGGGCCTCCCGAAGATCGCGGAGGGGCTGGGACGGCCCAAGCGCGGGCAGTAGCAGCAGCTGGGGAGATCAGCGGTCACAGCCAGCGGAAGATGCCGATGGCCGGCACCGATTCGATGAAGCGGCGGAAGGCGGTCTTGCTGCCCGACTGCTCCACCACCACGATGTCGTCGCCGTAGAGCTGGGGGTCGTCCATGGTGCCGCGGCGCACCTCCCGCAGGTCGAACACCGCGGCCTGGCGCTTCCCGGCCACGGTGCGCATCACCACGATGCCGCCCAGGTCGGCCAGCTTGTCGTCCACGCCCTGCGCCAGCGCGATGGCCTGCAGCAGCGTGGTCTTGCCGGTGATCGGGTAGATGCCGGGCTTGTTGACCGCGCCTTCGATGGTGATGCGCTGGCTGGTGAACTCCTTCACGAACACGGTCACCTGCGGGTGCTGCAGGTAGCCGGCGGCGTACTTCTTGGCCAGTTCGGCCTCCAGCTCCGGGATGGTCTTGCCGCCGGCCATGGCGGTCCCGATCAGCGGCAGCGAGATCTGGCCGTTGGAATTGACCCGCACGTCCTTGTTGAGTTCTTCCACGCCGAACACGCTGATGTTGAGCAGGTCCTGGGCGCCGATGCGGTAGTCGGTCGCGCCCTGGTAGGCGCCGCTGGCGCTGGTGGTGTCGGGCGCCGGCAGGCTGGCGCCGGCCGGGATCGTGTTGGGTCCGCGCGGGGCATTGCCGGCGCATGCGGCCAGGAACAGGGCCAGCAGCGAGGCCAGGGCGAAGCGCGTCCAATGGCGCATGGCGGGAATCCTTTTCCGGGGGAACCGGCATTATGCGGGGTGACCCCCTTGGCGCAAGCCGGGGCATCACGGATGCGACATCCTGCCGTTGCCGCGTGAACGCTGCGCATACGCGGCCGTAACGTCTTGCCGGTCCCCGGCATTCCTGTAGAATGCGCGTCCTTCGGGCGGTTAGCTCAGCGGTAGAGCATTGCCTTCACACGGCAAGGGTCGCAGGTTCGAACCCTGCACCGCCCACCAGATCAGGAAGCCGGCCCCGCGTCGGCTTTTTCTTTTTCCATCCTCCCGCGCAGCTCTCCCGCGAACATCCGCGCCGCGCGTCGGCCGGCGCCGCTACGGCTCCAGCAGCGCGAGGATGCGGTCGATGTCGGCCGGCTTGACCAGGTGGTGGTCGAACCCCGCCTTGCGCGAGGCCTCCAGGTCGTGGGCCTGGCCGTAGCCGGTGAGGGCGATGAAGCGGGCCGGACGGTCGCCCAGCCGGCTGCGCAGGTGGCCGACCAGCTCGTGGCCGGTCATGTCCGGCATGCCGATGTCGAGGATGAAGGCGTCCCAGTCGGCGCGCGCGGCCGCCAGCGCCAGCGCCTCGCGGCCGTCGGCGGCCACGCTGACGTCGTGCCCGAACAGCTCCAGCACGGTGGCCAGGGTCATCGCGGCGTCGCGGTTGTCGTCGACCACCATCACCGTGCGCCGGCGCACCGGGGCCGGTCCCGGCGAGGCCGCGCCGACCGCATCCGACGCCTCCATCGCCACCCGCGGCAGCAACGCCTCGAAGGTGCTGCCGCCGCCGGCGCCCGGGCTGGCCGCGGACACGCTGCCGCCGTGGCCGTGCACGATGCTGCGCACCAGCGCCAGGCCGATCCCCAGCCCGCCCTGCGAGCGGTCGGGCGTGCGTTCGGCCTGGGTGAACAGGTCGAACACGCGCGGCACCAGCGACGCCTCCATGCCGATGCCGTTGTCGCTGACGCGGACCGCCACGGTGTCGGCGGACACCTCGACCGACACCCGCACCAGCCCCTGCGGCGGGGTGTACTTGGCCGCGTTGTGCAGCAGGTTGGACACCACCTGCACCAGGCGGTGGCGGTCGCCCTTCACGATCGCCGGCCCGCCGCTGGTGTCCACCGCCAGCGTGTGGCGGCGCGCGGTCAGCGCCGGCTGCGCCTGCTCCACCGCGGCGGTGACGACCGCGCGCACGTCCACCGGCACCTGCTCGAACTCGACCAGCCCGCGCGTGACCCGCGAGACGTCCAGCAGGTCGTCGACCATGTCGGTCATGTGCGCGACCTGGCGGCTGATGATGCGGGCCGCGTCGGCCACCCGGGTGGCGTCGCCCGGCGCCAGCCGCAGCAGTTCCGCGGCGGTGCCGATCGGCGCCAGCGGGTTGCGCAGCTCGTGCGCGAGCATGGCCAGGAATTCGTCCTTG
The DNA here is from genome assembly GCA_946480065.1 of uncultured Thermomonas sp. The sequence continues at coordinate 5,756 of CAMLJA010000044.1, forward strand.
CGCCGGTCGGACTGCTCCAGCAGTTCGATCATGACCCGGCGCTCGGTGACGTCCAGCACCGTCCCGACCATCGACACCGCCCGCCGCGCCGCGCCCTCGCCCTCGAAGCTGGCCTGGCCGCGGGTCATCGCCCACACCACCCGCCCGTCCGGCCGCAGCACCCGGAACTCCGCCGCCACCCGGCCGTCGCCGGCCGGGTCCAGCGCCGCCGCGAGCGCCGACTGCACGGTGTTCCAGTCGTCCGGATGGATCCGCCGCGCCAGGTCCTCGCGCCCGTAATCGCGGCGCCCGGGAGCGGTGTTGCCGATCTCCGCGGTGCGCGCGTCCAGCCGGATGACGTCGGCGACCAGGTCCCAGCTCCAGGTACCCAGCTGCGCCACGTCGAGCGCCAGCGCGCTGCGCTGCTCGGACACCCGCAGGGCCTGCTCGATGCGCTTGCGGTCGGTGATGTCCAGCGAGGCGCCGATCAGGCCCACCACCTCGCCCGCCTCGTTGCGCCACGGCGCCTTGGTCGAGAGCCAGACCGCCAGCGCGCCATCGGCGCCCACGATCTCCTCCTCCAGCTGCTCGCCCACGCCGGTCTCCATGATCCGGCGGTCGTTGGCCATCAGCGCCTCGGCCTGCACCGGATCCGACAGCAGCTCGCGGTCGGTCCGCCCGAGGTAGGCCTCCGGCGGCACCCCCAGCAACTCGGCCACGCCGCGGTTGCCCACCAGCAGCCGGCCCTCGCGGTCCTTGGCGTACACCACCCCGGGCACCGCCTCGATGAACGTCCTGAGCAGGGCCAGCGCCTGGTCGCGCTCGGCTTCCACCCGGTGGCGCTCGTCGTGCCGCAGCAGCACCCCGGGGAAGCGCACGGGCTTGCCGGCGGCGTCCATTTCCACCCGCCCGTTGGCTTCCACCCAGGCCCAGCTGCCGTCGCGGGTGAGCACGCGGTATTCGCAGCGATAGGGGCCGCCGTGGGCCAGCGCCGCGTCGATCGCGGCGGCCACCCGCGCGCGGTCCTCGGGATGGATCGCGTCGAAGGCGGTGCCCAGCGGCAGGCCGGTGCGGCAGGCTTCCTCGTCCAGGCCGAACAGGTGGGCGAAGCGCCCGTCGCCGCTGATCCGGTCTTCCTGGATCTGCCATACCCAGGTGCCCACGATCGCGCCGGCATCCAGCGCCAGCTGCACGCGCTCGGCGGCCAGCGCCGCGGCCTGCCGTTCTTCCCGGCGCCGGGTGATGTCGTGGAAGAAGGCGGCCAGCCCCTCGTCCACCGGGAAGGCGCGAACCTCGAACCAGGCCTGGCGGCCGTCCTCGAACGTGTGGAAATACTCGATGGTCTCCGGCCGGCGTTCGGCCATGACCCGCCGGTACAGGTGGCCCACGGTCGCGTCGTGGGTACCCGGGAACAGGTCCCAGTGCGAGCGCCCCACCATCTGCCCCCGGTCCATGCGCACCAGGCGCTCGGTCTCGGCGTTGACCTCCAGCACGCGGAACTCGCGGTCGAACAGGACGAAGGCCTCCTCCATGTTCGCCAGCACCTGGCGGTGGCGGGCGTCGCGCGCCGACATCCCCTGCTCCAGCCGCACCTGCGCGGTGATCTCGTTGCAGGCGCCGAACATCCCGGCGACGGCGCCGCCGGCATCGCGCACCGGGGCGAAGAAGAACGAGAACCAGGTGTCCTCCGGATAGCCGTGGCGCTGCAGGGTCAGCTGCATGCGCGGCACGTGGACCGGCTCGCCGGCCTGTGCGGACGCCACCAGCGGCGCGAGTTCGTCGCGGATCTCCGGCCAGACCTCGTCCAGCAGGTCGCGGCCCAGGGCCCACGGGTGCTTGGCGCCCAGGAACGGGGCGTAGTGCGCGTTGTAGAGGAACGCGCGCGACGGCCCCCAGACCACGTACATGGGCTGGTTGGACGCCAGCATCAGCGCGACCAGGGTGCGCAGCGCCTCGGGCCAGGACGCCGGCGCGCCGAGCGCGGTCTCCTCCCACGCCATCTCGCGCATGCGCGCGCCGAGTTCGCCGCCGCCGTCGAGGAATCGCAGCCCGGTGTCCGTCATCCTGTCGTCCTTGGCGCGATCGGCGTGGCAGCATCCATCATACGAAAGGCGCGCGGCGCGATCGACCCGTGCCGGTGACGGCGTCAGGTCCCGGCGTCATCCAGCATCTGCTTCTGGATCCGGTCCAGGTAGCGGTCGGCCTCCTCCACCGAGCGGAAGATCTCGCTCAGGGGGACCGCCTTGACGATGTCGATAACCTTCTGCACCTGCGGCTGGGCGTTCGCCAGCAGCAGCTTGCAGCCGCGCGCCTCCAGCTGCTTGCGCGCGCGGAACAGCGCAGGCGGTCGTCCGCTCCGCCCGACCGCCCCGCCTAGAGCCCGAGCGCCTCGACCACGCGTTCGGCCATCGCCGCCGCCGGCTCGACGGCCGCCTGCAGGTGCAGCTCGGGGTGCTCCGGCGCTTCGTACGGCGAGTCGATGCCGGTGAAGTTGCGCAGCTCGCCGCGCCGGGCCTTGGCGTACAGGCCCTTGACGTCGCGCTGCTCGGCCACCGCCAGCGGGGTGTCGACGAACACCTCGAGGAATTCGCCGGGCGCGAACAGGCTGCGCGCCAGGTCGCGCTCGGCGCGGAACGGGCTGATGAAGCTGACCAGCACGATCAGCCCGGCGTCGGTCATCAGCCGCGCCACCTCGGCCACCCGGCGGATGTTCTCGACGCGGTCCTCCGGGGTGAAGCCCAGGTCCTTGTTGAGGCCGTGGCGGACGTTGTCGCCGTCCAGCAGGTAGGTGTGCTGGCCCATCGCCAGCAGCTTCTTCTCCACCAGGTTGGCCACGGTGGACTTGCCGGCGCCGGACAGGCCGGTGAACCACACGCAGCGCGGCTGCTGGCGCTTGACCCGGGCGCGCGCGGCCTTGTCCACGTCCAGGTGCTGCCAGTGGATGTTGGCGGCGCGGCGCAGCGCGAAGTCCAGGGTGCCGGCGGCCACGGTGGCGTTGTCCTGGCGGTCGATCAGGATGAAGCCGCCCAGCGCGCGGCTGCGCGCGTAGGGCTCGAACGCCAGCGGCTGGTCCAGGTGCAGGTTGCAGTAGCCGACCTCGTTGAGGTCCAGCGACTTGGCCGCCAGGTGCTCCTGGGTGTTCACGTCCACCCGGTGCTTGATCTCGGTGACGCTGGCGCCCACGGTGCGCGCGCCCAGCTTGAGCAGGTACGGCCGCCCCGGCAGCAACGGCGCATCGCCCATCCACAGCAGGTGGGCGGCGAACTGGTCGGCCACCTCCGGCGGGTCGGCGGCGGCCGCGAGCACGTCGCCGCGGCTGGCGTCCACCTCGTCGGCCAGGGTGAGCGTGACCGCCTGGCCGTCGCCGGCGCGCGCCAGGTCGCCGTCGGCGGTGACGATGCGCGCGATGCGCGAGCGCCGCCCGGCGGGCAGCACCACCACCTCGTCGCCCGCCGCCACCGGGCCGCCGACCACGCTGCCGGCGAAACCGCGGAAATCCTGGTTCGGCCGGCACACCCACTGCACCGGCATGCGGAAGGCCGTTGCGCGCGGGGGCGCCACTTCCACCGCCTCCAGGTGCTGGAGCAGCGCCGGGCCGCGGTACCACGGCATCGCGGCCGACGGGCCCAGCATGTTGTCGCCCCTGAGCGCGGACAGCGGGATGCAGCGCACGTCCTCGATGCCCAGCTGCGCGGCCAGTTCCCGGTAGCCCCGGGCGATCGCCTCGAAGGTGGCCTCGTCGTAGTCCACCAGGTCCATCTTGTTCACCGCCAGCAGCACGTGGCGGATGCCCAGCAGCGAGACGATGTAGCTGTGCCGGCGGGTCTGGGTGAGCAGGCCCTTGCGCGCGTCCACCAGCACCACCGCCAGGTCCGCGGTGGACGCGCCGGTGGCCATGTTGCGGGTGTACTGCTCGTGGCCCGGGCAGTCGGCGACGATGAACTTGCGCCGGTCGGTGCTGAAGAAGCGGTAGGCCACGTCGATGGTGATGCCCTGCTCGCGCTCCGCGTCCAGGCCGTCCACCAGCAGGGCGAAGTCGATCTCGTCGCCCTGGGTGCCGTGGCGGCGGCTGTCGGACTCCAGCGCCGCCAGCTGGTCGTCGAACAGGCGCTGGGTGTCGTGCAGCAGGCGGCCGATCAGCGTGCTCTTGCCGTCGTCCACGCTGCCGCAGGTGATGAAGCGCAGCAGGCCCTTGGTTTCGTGCTGGTGCAGGTAGGCGGCAAGCGCGTCGGTGGCGGCCATCAGAAGTAGCCCTCCTGCTTCTTCTTCTCCATCGAGGCGGCCGGGTCGTGGTCGATCACCCGCCCCTGCCGCTCGGAGGTACGCGCGGCCAGGATCTCCGACACCACCTCCTCCAGCGTTTCGGCCGTGGATTCGATGCCGCCGGTGAGCGGATAGCAGCCCAGGGTCCGGAAGCGCACCATCTTCTCCTGCGGCACTTCGCCGGGCGCCAGCGGCATGCGTTCGTCGTCGACCATGATCAGCACGCCGTCGCGCTCCACCACCGGGCGGCGGCGGGCGAAGTACAGCGGCGGCAGCGGGATGCCCTCGCGCAGGATGTACAGCCAGACGTCCAGCTCGGTCCAGTTGGAGATCGGGAACGCGCGCACGGACTCGCCCTTGTGGAGGCGCGTGTTGTAGAGGTTCCACAACTCCGGGCGCTGGTTCTTGGGCTCCCAGCGGTGCTGCGCGCTGCGGAAGCTGAAGAGGCGCTCCTTGGCGCGGGACTTCTCCTCGTCGCGGCGGGCGCCGCCCACCGCGCAGTCGTAGCCGCCCGCCTCCAGCGCCGCACGCAGCGCCTGGGTGCGCATGATGTCGGTGTAGACGGTGGCGCCGTGGTCGAACGGGTTGATGC
>CAMLJA010000045.1 GCA_946480065.1 uncultured Thermomonas sp.
CTGCCGGCGCCGCTGCTGCGCTGGCGCGAGGGCACCACCGTCACCCTGCGGGTGGCCAACGCGCTGCCGCCCGGGTCCACGCACGGCGACCGCACCTCCATCCACTGGCACGGCATCCTGCTGCCGGCCAACATGGACGGCGTGCCGGGCCTGAGCTTCGACGGCATCCGCCGCGGCGAGGCCTACCGCTACCGGTTCGAGGTGCGGCAGGCGGGCACGTACTGGTACCACAGCCACTCGATGTTCCAGGAGCAGGCCGGCCTGTACGGCCCGCTCATCATCGACCCGCTGGAACCCGAACCCTTCGCCTACGACCGCGACTACGTGGTGATGCTCTCCGACTGGACCGACCTGGATCCGGCCAGGCTCTACGCGCGGCTGAAGAAGAGGCCGGGCTACGACAACCTCCACCGGCGCACGGTGGGCGATTTCCTGCGCGACGTGCGCGAGGACGGGCTTACCGACACCCTCGCGGACCGCGGCATGTGGGGACGGATGCGGATGACGCCCACCGACCTGTCGGACGTCAACGGCCACACCTACACCTACCTCTTGAACGGCACCACCTCGCTGGGCAACTGGACCGGCCTGTTCCGGTCCGGCGAGAAGATCCGGCTGCGCTTCATCAACGGCTCGGCGATGACCCACTTCGACGTCCGCATCCCGGGCCTGAAGATGACCGTGGTCGCTGCCGACGGCCAGTACGTGCACCCCGTGACGGTGGACGAATTCCGCATCGCCACCGCCGAGACCTTCGACGTGATCGTCGAACCGACCGGGCAGGATGCCTTCACCGTGTTCGCGCAGGACATGGGCCGCACCGGCTTCGTCGCCGGCACCCTGGCGGTCCGCGAGGGCCTGCGCGCGCCGATCCCGCCGGTCGACCCGCGGCCGATCCTGACCATGGCCGACATGGGCCACGGCGGCACGGGCCACGGCATGCCCACGATGGCCGGGATGCAGGCCATGAAGGGCATGGAGGGCGGTTGCGGTGCCAGCATGGGCATGGCCATGCCCGCCGCCGCCGCGCAGGCCCACGCCGGCCATGTCGCGCCGATGCCGGGCAGGGACCACCCCGGCGGCATGCAGGCGCACCCGCCCAGCGAGGCCGGCAACCCACTGGTCGACATGCAGGCGATGGCACCGGTGCCGAAGCTGGACGACCCGGGCATCGGCCTGCGCGGCAACGGCCGCAAGGTGCTCAGCTACGCCATGTTGCGCAGCGCGTTCGAGGACCCGGACGGGCGCGAGCCCGGGCGCGAGATCGAGCTGCACCTCACCGGGCACATGGAGCGGTTCGCCTGGGGCTTCGACGGCCGCCCGTTCGCGGACGCCGAGCCGCTCCGGCTGACCTACGGCGAGCGCCTGCGCATCGTCCTGGTCAACGACACCATGATGACCCACCCGATCCACCTGCACGGGATGTGGAGCGACCTGGAGGACGAAGCGGGCCGCTTCCAGGTCCGCAAGCATACCGTCGACATGCCGCCGGGCAGCCGCCGCAGCTACCGCGTGCGCGCCGACGCGCTGGGCAGCTGGGCCTACCACTGCCACCTCCTGTACCACATGGAGGCTGGGATGATGCGGACCGTGAGGGTGGACGAATGAACGCATTGCACCGGACCACCCGCACCCTGCTGGCGCTGGCCCTGCTGCTGCCCGCCGTTGGCCAGGCCCAGCACGCCGGGCATGCGGCCACGCCGGTCCCGCCCGAGACGGCGGCGGAGGCGAAGCCCCGGGAGCACGTCACGACGGATCACTCGGCGATGGACCACTCGACGATGGACCACTCGACGATGGACCACTCGGCGATGGACCACTCGGCGATGGACCACTCGACGATGGACCACTCGACGATGGACCACTCGACGATGGACCACTCGACGATGGATCAATCGACGATGGAGGATCACCGGGCGATGGACCACCCGGCGATGCCACGGGCGCCGCGCGAACCGATCCCGATTCTCACCGACGCCGACCGCGCCGCGGCGTTCCCGTTGCCGGATCCGCATCTCCGGCACGCTTCCGGCACGCACAGCTTCTGGTTGCTCGACCGGTTGGAAATGACCGATGCCGGCGGGGGCGGGGGACTGGCCTGGGAAGGATCGGCCTGGGTCGGAGGCGATATTCGCAGGCTCTGGCTGCGCAGCGAGGGCGAAGCCCGCAACGGAGGCGTGGAATCCGGCAGCCTGGAGGTGCTCTACGGGCGGGCCGTCACGCCCTGGTGGGACGTCGTGGCGGGCCTGCGCCACGATATCGGCGAGGGGCCCTCGCGCAACTGGGCGGCACTCGGCGTGCAGGGCATGGCGCCCTACAAGTTCGAAGTCGCAGCGACCGCCTACCTGGGCCCGGCGGGCCGCACCGCCGCGCGACTGGAGGCGGAGTACGAAACCCTGCTCACCAACCGCCTGGTCCTGCAGTGGGGGGCGGAGGCCAACCTGCACGGTCGGGCCGACCCCGCGCTGGGCGTGGGCGCGGGCCTGTCGACGGTGGAAGCCGGGGCCCGGCTGCGCTACGAGGTCACCCGCCGGGTCGCCCCGTACCTGGGCATCGAGCGCGAGCGCGCCTTCGGTGCCACCGCGGGTCTTCGCACAAGCGCGGGCGAGCCCCGCGCCGACACGCGCCTGGTGGCCGGCGTGCGCCTTTGGTTCTGACAGGAGAAACGACATGCACATCCCTACCGACCGCGTGCTGTGCGCCACGATGCGCTTGGCGTTGCCCCTGCTGCTGGCGGCCTGCACGCAGGGTCCCGCTGCTGCCGAAGCCGGCACCATTGCACCGGCACTGACACCCCGCGAAGCCCCCTCTCCACCGCGGGGCGCAGCGCCCGCCACCGCCCCTCCGGGCAGGCGCGCGGCACTGCCGTTGGCCGTGGTCCACAAGAGCCCGACCTGCGGTTGCTGCGGCGCGTGGATCGACCACCTGCGGAAGCACGGCTTCCGGGTCGAGGTGCGCGAGGAGGTAGACCTTGGCCCCACCAAGGCGCGCCTGGGCGTCCCGGCCGGCAAGGCCTCCTGCCACACCGCCGAGATCGGCGGCTACCTGGTGGAAGGGCATGTGCCGGCCGCCGACATCGAGCGCCTGCTGCGCGAGCGACCCAAGGCGCGCGGCCTGGTGCTGCCCGGGATGCCGGTGGGGTCGCCGGGCATGGAGGTGGAGGGCGTCGCCGCGCAGCCATACACGGTGGAGCTGGTCACGGAGGCCGGCGACACGCTGCCGTATGCCCATCACCCGGTTGGGGAGGCCCCTTGACTCTGGACTAGAGTCCAGGTTGCACACTCCCTGCAACTCATACGGGCAGGTGGCGGCGATGAAGATCGGCGAACTCGCGCAGCGCTCCGGTGTCGGCATCGACACGGTGCGCTTCTACGAACGGGAGGGACTCTTGCCCAAGGCGCAGCGGCTGGCGTCGGGGTATCGCGTGTACGCGCCCGACGACCTCAAGCGGTTGCGATTCGTCCGGCGTGCCAAGGCGCTGGGCTTCACGCTGCCGGAAATCCGCGATCTGCTGGCCCTGTCGGGCCAGCGCGCGGGCGACATGGCTGCCTTGCGTTCGCTGGCCGCCGACAAGCTCGCAGGCGTGGACGCCAGGATCGCCGAGCTGCAGCGGGTACGCGCGGGCCTGCAAGCGCTGGTGGCGGCGTGCCCGGGCCACGGCGCCCTGGCGCACTGCCCGATCCTCGATGCCCTGTCCGGAGACGACGCATGAACATCCACTCCCAATCCGCAGGCAACGGCAACGCAAACGCCGGCACAGGCCAGCGGCACGACCACGCGCCAGGGGCGCACGCGGCGGGGCAGGCCCACGCCTGCTGCGGTGCCAGCGGTGGCCAGGACTCCGCCGCGGCAGCACCCGCGACGACCGACCCGGTCTGCGGCATGCAGGTCGATCCCGCGACCACGCCGCACCACGCCACGCACGCCGGCCGCGACTACCATTTCTGCTCGGCGCGCTGCCGCGACAGGTTCGTCGCCGACCCGGACAACTACCTCGCGCCAGGCGACGCGGGCCCGGCCGAGCCGGCGCCGGCAGGCACCGTGTACACGTGCCCGATGCATCCAGAGGTGCGCCAGGTCGGACCCGGGACCTGCCCATTCTGCGGCATGGCGCTGGAACCGGAGATGCCGGCGCTGGACGACGGCGAGAACCCGGAACTGGTGGATTTCAGCCACCGCTTCTGGTGGACGCTGCCGCTGACCGTGGCGGTGCTGGCGCTGGCGATGTTCGGCCACCGCCTCGGCGCGTGGCTGTCCACGGGCGTGCGCACCTGGACGGAGCTCGCGCTCAGCGCCCCGGTGGTGCTGTGGGCCGGCTGGCCGTTTTTCCAGCGCTGGGTGCAGTCGGTCCGCAACCGCAGCCCGAACATGTGGACCCTCATCGGCACCGGCGTGGCCGCGGCGTTCGGCTACAGCGTGGTCGCCACGCTGGCGCCCGATCTCTTCCCGGCGTCGTTCCGGGAACACGGCCGCGTGGGCGTCTATTTCGAGGCGGCGGCGGTCATCGTCTCGCTGACCCTGCTCGGCCAGCTCCTGGAACTGCGCGCCCGTTTCAAGACCTCGGCCGCGATCAAGGCCCTGCTTGGGCTGGCGCCGAAGACCGCCCGCCGGCTGCGCGACGACGGGGGCGAGGAGGACATCGAACTGTCGCACGTGCACGTCGGTGACCGCCTGCGCGTGCGTCCCGGCGAAAAAGTACCGGTGGACGGGGTGGTCCTTGAGGGTCGGTCCAACCTCGACGAGTCCATGCTCACCGGCGAGCCGGTGCCGGTGGAGAAGGGCGTGGGTGACAGCGTGATCGGCGCCACCCTCAACGGCACCGGCAGCCTCGTGATCCGCGCCGAGAATGTGGGCGCGGAGACCGTGCTGGCGCAGATCGTGCAGATGGTGGCGCAGGCGCAGCGCTCGCGCGCGCCGATGCAGCGGATGGCCGACCGGGTGGCGTTCTGGTTCGTGCTGGGGGTGCTGGCGGCGGCGGTGGCCACCTTCCTCGCCTGGGGCCTGCTCGGCCCGGAACCCGCTTGGACGTATGCGGTGCTCAACGCGGTGTCGGTGCTGATCATCGCCTGTCCCTGCGCGCTCGGGCTGGCCACGCCGATGTCAATCATGGTCGCCACCGGGCGCGCCGCGCAGGCCGGCGTGCTGTTCCGCGACGCCGAGGCGATCGAGCATTTCCGCCGCATCGACACCTTGGTGGTCGACAAGACCGGCACCCTGACCGAAGGCAAGCCGGCGTTCCGCGAGGTCGTGGCGCACGGCGGGTTCGGCGAGGACGAGGTGTTGCGCCTGGCCGCCAGCCTGGACCAGGGCAGCGAACACCCGTTGGCGGACGCCATCGTGGCCGAGGCCCGCCGCCGCGGGCTGGCGCTGGAGTCCGCGGAAGGATTCGAATCCGCCACGGGCACCGGCGTGCGCGGCACGGTCGGCGGGCGCCGGCTGGCGATCGGCAACACGGCGCTGATGCGCGAGGAAGGCGTGGACACCGCGCCGCTGCAGGCGAGGACCGAGGCGCTGCGGGGGCAGGGGGCCAGCGTGATGCACCTGGCGGTGGATGGCACCCTCGCGGGGTTGCTGGCGGTGGCCGACCCGATCAAACCGTCGACGCCCGAGGCGATCAAGGCCCTGCAGGCAGCCGGGTTGCGGATCGTGATGGCCAGCGGCGACGCCTCCGCCACCGCGAAGGCGGTAGCCGGGGCGCTGGGCATCGACGAGGTGCACGGCGAGGTGCGGCCGCAGGACAAGGTGGCCTTGGTGGAGCGCCTCAAGGCCGAGGGCCGCAAGGTGGCGATGGCCGGCGATGGCATCAACGACGCCCCGGCGCTGGCCGCGGCCGACATCGGCGTGGCGATGGGCACCGGTACCGACGTGGCCATGTCCAGCGCGCAGGTGACCCTGGTCAAGGGCGACCTGCGCGCGCTCCTGCGCGCCCGGGCGCTGTCCGAGGCCACCGTGGCCAACATGAAGCAGAACCTAGGCTTCGCCTTCGTCTACAACGCGCTGGGCGTGCCGATCGCCGCCGGCGTGCTGTATCCGTTCACCGGGCTGCTGCTCAGCCCCATGATCGCGGCCCTGGCAATGAGCCTGAGCTCGGTCTCGGTGGTGGCCAACGCGCTGCGGCTGGGGCGCCGCCGAATCGCCGGAGACGCCCCAGCCTTATAACATAATAGACATTATGCGAAGTATTGGCGGGTAGACCGCTCTCACCCTCACTGGGCCTGATTCAGTTCGCAGGCCCGTAGCCCTGCCTCCAGTCGCCTGAGCAGCGGGATGTCGCGGTTGTGGCGGGCATCTTGCTGGGTCCGCTCGTATCGGGCGCGCAGGCTTCGGCACCGACGCGTCACCGGGTCGGTGCGCGGCCTGCGGCTGCCCAGCCGAATGCCGGCCCGCGGTGGCGGAAACGCCACGGCATCGGCCAGCGCCGGACGCGCGGTGGCCGGGTTCGCCCTGATCGGCGGCGCGACCGGTTCGCGCCAGACGCGCTCGGGGGTACCCGCGCACGGATGGGACTGGTATGCCGCATGGCCGGCGGCGTCGCGGCATTTGTAGAACGTCATCGCCTGGCCGCGTGCCGGGCCGGCGGCGAGCAACACGATGGCCAGGAAACCTCCGACTCCACGCATGGCATCTCCCGTTGGCGATCCGCAGGCGCCGCACGGGCGCGTACACTCGGGCGGCGGTCGCGCCCGGCGCAGGCCGTGACGGCGACAACAGCATGCGACTCGGAGGCGGCGTGGCCTATCCGGCAATGGTGGTGAACGGGGTCGGGATTTCCCTCGGCGCGGCGCTGGGCGCCCTGCTGCGCTGGCAGCTGGGTCTGTGGCTGAACCCGGTACTGCCGGCGCTGCCGATGGGTACGCTGGCCGCGAACCTGGCGGGCGGCCTGCTGGTCGGGCTGGTGGTCGAATCCACCGCGCTCGATCCCGCCTTCCCGCCGGTCCTGCGGCTGGCGGTGGTCACCGGCTTCCTGGGCGGCCTGACCACGTTCTCCACGTTCTCGGCGGAGAACGTCGACCTGCTGCTGCGGCGGGAATACGGCTGGTCGCTGGCGCACATCGGCGCCCACCTGCTGGGGTCGCTGGGGCTGACCGCGCTGGGCATCCTGATCGTCCGCCTGTTCGCCGCGCGGCCCGCCTAAGACGACTTGCCACGCCCCAGGCGGGAGGCGGCTCAGCCCTGGGCGTCGCCCTGCCCCGCCCGCGCTTGGCGGCGCGCTTCGCGCAGGGCGTCCAGCTTCTCCTTCAGCCGGCCCTCCATGCCGCGCGCCGTGGGCGCGTAATAGACCTTCTCGCCCAGCGCGTCCGGGAAGCCGGTCTGGCCCAGCGCCACGCCGCCGTCCACGTCGTGGTCGTACTGGTATTCGCGCCCGTAACCGAGCGACTTCATCAGGCCGGTCGGCGCGTTGCGGATGTGCAGCGGCACCTCGAGGCTGCCGTGCGCGTCCACGTCGGCCCGCGCCGCCTTCCAGGCCACGTAGCCGGCGTTCGACTTGGCGGTGCTGGCCAGGTACAGGGTGAGCTGCGCCAGCGCCAGGTCGCCCTCCGGCGAACCCAGGCGGTCGTGCGCCTGCCAGGCCTCGATCGCCATCTGCAGCGCGCGCGGATCGGCCAGCCCGATGTCCTCTACCGCCATTCGCGTGAGCCGGCGCGCCAGGTAGGACGGATCCGCGCCGCCGTCCAGCATCCGCGCCAGCCAGTAGAGCGCGGCGTCGGGGTTGGAGCTGCGCACGCACTTGTGCAGCGCCGAGATCTGGTCGTAGAAGCCGTCCCCGCCCTTGTCGAACCGGCGGGTGCGGTCGGCCAGCACCTGGTGCAGGGTGTGCTCGCCCACCAGCCCGCCCTCGCCCGCCGCGATGTCGGCCGCGATTTCCAGCAGCGTCAGGGCGCGCCGCACGTCGCCATCGGCGGCCGCGGCGATGTCGCGCAGCGCCGCCGGCGAGACCTGGAGGCCGCGCCCGCCCAGCCCGCGTTCCGCGTCGTCCAGCGCACGCGCCAGCGCGCGTTCGATGTCCGCGGCAGAGACCGCTTCCAGCACGTGCACGCGGCAGCGCGACAGCAGCGCGGAATTGAGCTCGAACGACGGATTCTCGGTGGTGGCGCCGACGAACAGGATGCTGCCGCGCTCGATGTGCGGCAGGAACGCGTCCTGCTGGGTCTTGTTGAAGCGGTGCACCTCGTCGACGAAGAGCACGGTGCGGCGGCCGGCCTCGAAGCGCGCCTGCGCCTGCGCCAGCACCTCGCGCACCTGCGGCAGGCCGGACAGGACCGCGGAGATCGCCACGAACTCGGCGTCGGCATAGCGCGCCAGCAGCAGGGCCAGCGTGGTCTTGCCGCAGCCGGGCGGCCCCCACAGCACCATGGAATGCACGTGGCCGCGCTCGATGGCGCGGCGCAAGGCGGAGTCGGGAGAGAGGAGGCGACGCTGGCCGACGATCTCGTCCAGCGACTGCGGCCGCATGCGCTCCGCCAGCGGACGCAAGGCCGCGGATTCGGCGCTGCCTGCGAGCAAGTCGGGGGTCGGGGTGCTGCGGGGCCTGGCCACCCGCGGATTCTAGCGTGCGCCGGTCAGCGGGCGGCCAGGGCGTTGCCGCTGTCGACCACGTCGAAATCGTACTGCGGGTCCAGCCAGCGTCCGGCCGCATGGTCGTACAGCGCGCGCACAGTGACCGGCACGCGGTCGGCACCGTCGAACACCGCGGTGCCGCGGGCCTGGACAACGTAACGGCTGCCGTCGTCGTCCACGATCCGGGCCTGGCCCAGGCTCACGTCGACGGCGTTCGACTGGAATTCGGCATCCATCGCCGAATCCACCGCCTTGCGCAACGCGGCCAGCGGCAGCGCGTCGGCCGAGCGGACCTGCGCCAGGTTGGCGCCAAGGGTCATGTGCGGGCTCTCCACCACCATGGCGCTGGTGTCGTAGAGCGCCTCGAAGCGGACCGGCAGCCAGGACTGCGCGCCCTCGAAGCGGATCTTCGCCTCGCCCTGCAGCGACAGGTCGCGCAGGCTCACGCGCTGGCTGCGCACGTCGCCGAGCTGCAGTTCGATCTTCTGCCCTTCGAAGCGCGACTGCAGCGCCCCGATCAGCGCCGCGGCAGTGGCGGCATCGATCTGCTGCTGGGCCTTCAGGTCCTCCACCAGCGCGGCCGGCGCGGCCGCCGGGGTCGCCTTGCCTACCACCAGCACCGGGGCGTCGGTACCCGCCACCACCGAGCCGGCAACAACGGATCCCAACAGCGTGGCGAGCATCAGGCGGTGCATGGCGCGTTCCTCGTGGAGTACGGGGCCAGCATCCCGCAGGCCCCGTCGAGCGCGCGTGACAGCGGCGGCCGCAGCCTGAACCGCCGCCGACCGCCGGCTCAGCCGCCGATCACGTCCACGCCCTTGCCCGGCACGAACACGAAGGTGTTCCTGGCGAACGTCGGGTTGCGCTTCCAGCCGCTGAACGCGATCACGGTGCGGCGGCCCAGGGCATCCACGTATTCCATGCGCGCCAGGCCGGCGTCGCCAAAGCCCAGGCGCGCGCTCCTGAAGCCCGCCTCCGGGTCGCGCGGCGCGATCTGCAGCCACTCCAGGCCGGAGGCCGTGCCCGCTTCCTTGACCACGAAGTCGCGGTCCAGGCGCGAGGGATCCAGCAGCACCGCCAGCGGGCTGTTGGCCTCTTCCGCGCCCTGCGGGCGGCGGCTGGCCTGCTTCAGGTCCGGGTCGTACACCCAGACGGTCTTGCCGTCGGCCACCACCACCTGGGGGTACGGCTTCACGTATTCCCAGCGGAACAGGCGCGGCGCGGAGACCGCCACGCGGCCGGTCGAGGCCTCCTTCTGCCTGCCCCGCGCGTCGAACACCTGCTGGCTGAACTGGCCGTCGAGACCCTTCAGGCCCTTGGTGAAGGCGGCCAGGTCATCGCGCGCGCCGGCGGAGGCGAGGTTGCTGGCCAGCAGCAGCGCGGTGGACAGCACGGTGGGGACGATGCGCATCGGAAAGGCTCCTGGATCGGTATGCGCCGCAGTGTCGCGCGGGAAAGCTGAATGCGTCGCGACGATGCGTCCCCACGCGTCGCGGGGAGGCGTCCTGCGTTGCCGCGGATTCAGGGGCGCGGCGGCGGCGGCGCTAGCACCGTGCGGTCGCCGTTGTGCTCCGGCGTGCTGACGATGCCGGCCGCTTCCATCGCCTCGATCAGGCGCGCGGCGCGGTTGTAGCCGATCTTCAGCCGGCGCTGCACGCCGGAGATCGACGCACGGCGGGTCTCGGTGACGATCTGCACCGCCTGGTCGTACAGCGGGTCGGCCTCGGGGTCGTCGCTGGCGGCCGCCTCGGGCAGCCCGTTCGCGCCCACGCTGCTGCCGTCGTACAGGGTCTGCGCCTCTTCCAGCACGCCTTCGATGTAGTCCGGCCCGCCCGACTGCTTGAGGTTCTCGACCACCCGGTGCACTTCCTCGTCGGACACGAAGGCGCCGTGCACGCGCTCCGGCATCGCGGTGCCGGGCGGCAGGTAGAGCATGTCGCCGTGGCCCAGCAGGGTTTC
>CAMLJA010000046.1 GCA_946480065.1 uncultured Thermomonas sp.
GCAAGGCGCAGATGGTCAGCAACCTGCTGGTCGTGCTGTGCGGCGAGCGCGCCACCCAGCCGGTCGTAAACGCCGGCACGCTGTACTGAGGCAGGAGGTCCATCCATGAACATGACAACCGCAGGGGCCGTGGTGGTCGCGATCGTCCTGGTGGTGGCCATCGCCGCGCGACGCCGCCGCACGCCCCGCGACTGACCCGCCATGTCCGAGAAGAAGGCCTATCCGCTGCGCATCAACGCCGAGGTCCTGGCGGCGGCGCAGCGCTGGGCCGACGACGAACTCCGCAGCCTCAACGCGCAGATCGAATACGTCCTGCGCGACGCGCTGCGCAAGGCCGGGCGGCTGAAGCCGCCGGCGAACCCGGGAGGAACACGCGATGCCGAGTGACCGCTGGAGCTACCAGGTGGTGGAAATCCGCGCCAGTTTCCTGGGCGCCACCCGCGCCGCGGTGCAGGAACGCCTCAACCAGCTCGGCCTGCAGGGCTGGGAACTGGTGTCGGCGCTGCAGCCGCAGCGCTTCGCCCCCGTGCAGCTTTACCTGAAGAAGGCCATGCCATGAACTCCCTGAAGCTGGTGCTCGCCCTGGCGCTGGGCGCGTCCCCGTTCGCCGCCGCCCAGGAGGCCCCGCCGCCCCCCGCGCCGGCCGATGCGACGGCGACCGCGATGCGGCTGCTGGACCGCCTGGACGCCGGGCGCTACGCCGACGCCGAGGCGATGCTGGCCGCGCCCATGGCCGCCGCGGTCCCGGCCGACAAGCTCAAGGCGGTGTGGGAATCGCTGCCCGCGCAGGCCGGCGCGGCGCGGGGGCGGGGCGACGCGCAGGCGGCGCCCCGTGGCGACGCCGTGCTGGTGGGGATCCCGCTGCATTACGCCAACGCGGAGCTGCTGGCCCGGGTCGCGGTCGGCGCCGACGGCAAGGTGGCCGGCTTCCTGGTCCAGCCGGCCGCGGCCGCGCCGGCGCCGGCCGTGGACGGGGACGCCGCGTTCGTCGAGCGCGACCTGCCCGTCGGCGAGGGCGAACGCGCCCTTCCGGGCACGCTGGCGCTGCCGAAGGGCGACGCGCCGGCGCCGGGCTGGCCGGCGGTGGTGCTGGTGCACGGGTCCGGCGCCCACGACCGCGACGAGACCATCGGCCCCAACCGGCCGTTCCTGGACCTCGCCCGCGGCCTGGCCGCGCAGGGCATCGCGGTGCTGCGCTACGAGAAGCGCAGCAAGGCGCGCCCGCAGGACTTCGCCGGCGACGCCTTCGGCATCGACGACGAAACCACCAACGACGCGGTGCTGGCGGTGGACACGCTGCGCAGGACCGCCGGCATCGATCCGGCGCGGGTGTTCGTGCTCGGCCACAGCCAGGGCGGGATGATGGCCCCGCGCATCGCCGCAGTCTCCGGACACGTGGCCGGGCTGGTGCTGATGGCGGCGCCCTCGCGCCCGCTGCTGGACATCGTGGTGGAGCAAAACCGCCGGCTGGCGGTGCTGGACGACGGCCACACCAGCGACGCGGAGCGCGAAGCGATCGCTGCGCTGGCGGCGCAGGTGCGCGCCACCCGCGATCCGGCCACCGATCCCGCGACCCGCACGGTCCTCAACCAGCCGGTCGCCTACTGGCGCAGCGTGGACGCGGTGGATCCGGTGGCCGAGGCGCGCGCGGTGGCGCTGCCGATGCTGGTGCTGCAGGGCGCGCGCGACATCCAGGTGGTCGATGCCGACTGGGGCCGCTGGCGGGCCGCGTTCCATGCCGACCCGGACGTGGCGTTCAAGCTGTATCCCGCGCTCAACCACCTGGGCATCGCCGGCGAAGGCGAAGGCGGGGTGGCCGAGTACGCCGTCCCGGGCCACGTCGATGCGCAGCTGGTCGACGACGTGGCCGCCTGGGTGAGGGCGCACTGAGGGTGGCGACGCAGCGCGAGTCCGCGGTGCCGCTGCCGCCGTCGCTGCCGTCCCGGTCAGGTGGGGATGCATGCAGGCCCGGCGCACGCCTGGCCTGCCCTGCGTTCCCGCTGCGATAAGCTGCGCGCATGCCGCACCTGCCCCCGGTCCCGCTGAAGCTCGCGCTGGCGAATACCCCCGAGATCGAACTCTGGCCGGCCGGCCTGCTGCGCGCGCGCGGCAACCACGACGCCCGCGCGCTGTCGCGGGCGCGCCGGGTGCTGCGCCGCAAGCGCGATGGCGCCTACCTTGCGGCCGACCTGCCCGAGGGCCTGCTGCCGCTGGTGCCGCAGCTGCGCCGCGAACCGGGGCTGGAGGCCGCGCTAGACGCGCTGGACGCGGCCCCGCTGCACCTGCGCAACGGGGTGGAGCACGTGGGCGCGCTGCCGCTGCACCGGCTGCAGGAACGCCTGGACGGGCTCGGGCTGGACGCCGGCGCCTATGCCGAACGCACCGGGCTGGCGCTGGTGGCGGAACCCGACTGGCTCGCCTTCGCCGGCTTCGACCGCTGGCGCCGGCCGCTGTGGCTGCGTATCGACGCCGCACGCGCGTGGCAGCACCTGCGCGAGGCGGCGCTGGCCGACGGCATCGTACTGGAGGCGATCTCCGGCTACCGCAGCCACGACTACCAGCTGGGCATCTTCGAGCGCAAACGCGCGCGCGGGCTGGAGATCGAGGAGATCCTCGCGGTGAACGCCGCGCCCGGTTTCAGCGAACACCATTCCGGGCTGGCGCTGGACATCGGCACCCCGGACGAACCGCCTGCCGAGGCGTCCTTCGAGGCGACGGCCGCGTTCGCCTGGCTGCGCACGCACGCAGGCGGGCACGGTTTCGCCATGAGCTACCCGCGGGACAACCCGCACGGCATCGTGTACGAGCCCTGGCACTGGCGCTTCGCCGGCGCATGAGCGCGCCCACCATCGCGGATGCCTGGGGCGGGCCGCGCAACAACTTCAACCTGATGCGGCTGGTGGCGGCGTGGCTGGTCATCTACGGGCACGCGCACGCGATCACCGGGATCCCGGGCAACGACGGCGTCGCATGGATCACCGGCTTCCGCGCGGCCGGGGCGGTGGCGGTGGACATGTTCTTCGTCCTCAGCGGCTTCCTGATCGCGGCCAGTCTGGCGCGCAACAGCGTGCGCGGTTACCTGGCCTCGCGGGCGCTGCGGATCCTGCCCGCGCTGCTGGCCTGCGTGGCGCTGACGACCTTCGTGCTGGGCCCGCTGCTGACCACCGACCCGGGCTACTGGCGCGCGCCGAAGACCTGGAATTACCTGGTCGTCAACGCGTCGCTGCTGCTCAGCCGCTTCCAGCTCCCTGGCGTGTTCGGGGCCCACCCGTCCGACGTGGTGAACGGTTCGCTGTGGACGCTGCCGCAGGAAGCCCGGCTCTATGTGTTGCTGCTGCTGGCGTGGCTGGCCGGCCTGCTGGCGCCTCGCCGCTATGCGGCCCTTTGGGCGCTGGCCATGGTGGGCGGCTATGCGCTGGCGCGGCACGCCTGGCCGCTGCCGGACCACATCCAGAAGTACGCCGAGTGCACCGCGTTCTTCATCACCGGCACGCTGCTGTGGGTGGAACGCGCGCGCATCCGGCTGTCCGGCTGGGCGGTGCTGGCCATGGCCGGCGCGTTCGCGGCCGTGCGCGGCACGCCGTGGGCGCACCTGCCCTACTTCGTCCTGCTGGCCTACGGCACGCTGTGGCTGGGCCTGCGGGTGCCGCTGCCGCAGCTGCGCCAAACCGACCTCTCGTACGGCCTGTACCTGTACGGCTGGCCGGCCCAGCAGCTGGCCTGGCTGCTGCCCGCCGGCAAGTCGATCGCCGGCAACATCGCCATCGCCACGCTCATCGCGCTGGCGTGCGCGGCGCTGTCCTGGCATCTGGTGGAACGGCCGGCGCTGCGGCTGAAGAAGCGCTTCGTCGCGCGCGGGCCGAAGGCCTCGCCGGTGGCCGCCTAGGCCGGCGCGCGCGCTGCCGCCAGCCCGGCCAGCGTGCGGCGCAGGCCCTCGCGCCAGACCGGCGGCACGATCCCGAAGTCACGCTGCAGCCGGGCGGTGTCGAGGACCGAATACGCGGGACGCCGCGCCGGCGTCGGATAGTCGGCGGTGGCGATGGGCAGCACGCGCGGCCGGCGCGCCAGCAGGCCCGCGGCCAGCGCCTCGTCCATGATGGCGTCCGCGAACCCGTGCCAGCTGGTTTCGCCGGCGGCGACAAAGTGCCAGGTGCCGGACGCCGGCACTCCGTGCCGCAAGAGCTGGCCCGTGGCCTCCGCGATCCACGCCGCAGGGGTCGGCGCGCCGACCTGGTCGGCCACCACGCGCAACTCGTCGCGTTCGGCGGCGAGGCGCAGCATGGTGTCGAGGAAGTTCCTGCCGTGCGCGGCATAGACCCAGGCCGTGCGCAGGATCGCGTGGCGCGCGCCGCTGGCGCGGATCGCCTCCTCGCCGGCCAGCTTGCTGGCGCCGTAGACGCCCAGCGGGGCGGTGGCATCGTCCTCGCGGTACGGCCGCGTGCCGGTGCCGTCGAACACGTAGTCGGTGGAGTAGTGCACCAGCAGCGCACCCGCGTCCGCGCAGCCGGCAGCCAATGCGGCCGGCGCCAGCGCGTTGGCGCGGAACGCGGCGTCCGGCTCGCTCTCCGCGCGATCCACCGCGGTGTGCGCGGCGGCGTTCACGACAACGTCGGGGGCGATGCGCCGGACCAGTCCGGCCAGCGCGTCGGGGGCGTCGAAGTCCGCGCCCACGTCCGCACCGGCGCCGTCGCGTGTGCCCACCACCACCTCGCCCAATGCCGGCAGGACGCGGCGCAGTTCGCGCCCAACCTGGCCGTTCCCGCCCAGCAGCAGCAGCTTCATCCGGGGTACTGCGGCAGGCGCTCCGGCGCGATGTCCGCCAGCCGCGGCGCGGCCGCGTCCTTGGCCGACAGCGACACGTCGGCCAGCGGCCAGTCGATCGCCAGCCCGGGGTCGTCCCAGCGCAGCGAATTGTCGCTGGCGCGGTCGTAGGACGCTGTGCACAGGTAGGTGAACAGGGCGGTGTCGCTGAGCACCAGGAAGCCGTGGGCGAAGCCCTCCGGGATCCAGAAATGGCGCTTGTTGTCCGCGCTCAGGACCGCGGCGGCGTGCTGCCCGAACGTGGGCGAGCCGCGGCGGATGTCCACGGCCACGTCGTACACCTCGCCCTCCAGCACGCTGACCAGCTTGCCCTGCGGGTTGTCCGGCCACTGGTAGTGCAGGCCGCGCAGCACGCCGCGCTGCGAGCGCGAAACGTTGTGCTGGACGAACCGGGTGGGCAGGCCCTGCTCGCCGAAGCGAGCGGCGTTCCAGCCCTCGTAGAAGAAACCGCGCTCGTCGCCGTGTACCGCCGGCTCGATGACCACGCAGCCGGGCAGGCGGGTGGCGATGGTCTTCACGCGACGCGCCCGTGGTCGATCAGCCCCAGCAGGTACTGCCCGTAGCCGTTCTTGGCCAGCGGGGCGGCAAGTTCGCGCAGCCGCGCATCGTCGATCCAGCCGTTGAAGTAGGCGATCTCCTCCGGGCAGCAGACGCGCAGCCCCTGGCGCGCCTCGATGGTCTCGATGAAGGTGGAGGCCTCCACCAGCGACTCGTGGGTGCCGGTGTCCAGCCAGGCGTAGCCGCGCCCCATCTTCTCCAGGTGCAGGCTGCCGTCGGCGAGGTAGCACTTGTTGAGGTCGGTGATCTCCATTTCGCCCCGCGGCGAGGGGGCCAGCTGCGCGGCGTAGTCGCAGACGCGGGCGTCGTAGAAGTACAGGCCGGTGACGGCGTAGCTGGACTTCGGCTGCGCCGGCTTTTCCTCCAGCCCCACCACCTTGCCGGCGGCGTCGAATTCGGCCACGCCGTAGCGCTCGGGGTCGCGTACCCAGTAGCCGAACACGGTGGCGCCGTCTTCGCGCGCGTCAGCGCGCTGCAGCAGCTCGGTCAGGCCGTGGCCGTGGAAGATGTTGTCGCCCAGGACCAGGCAGCTGGGGCCGCCGGCCAGGAACTCGCGGCCGATCAGGAACGCCTGCGCCAGCCCGTCCGGGCTGGGCTGCACCGCGTATTCGATGCGCATGCCCCACTGCGAACCGTCGCCCAGCAGCCGCTGGAACAGGGCCTGCTCGTGCGGGGTGTTGATGATCAGCACCTCGCGGATGCCCGCCAGCATCAGCACGCTGAGCGGGTAGTAGATCATCGGCTTGTCGTACACCGGCAGCAGCTGCTTGCTGACCGCTTGGGTGATCGGGTACAGCCGCGTGCCGGAACCGCCGGCCAGGATGATGCCCTTGCGCTTCATGCCGCGGTCCCGATGCGCTCGAGCCGGTAGCTGCCGTCCAGCACGCGCCGGACCCAGGGCTGGTTGCCGAGGTACCAGTCCACCGTCTCGGCGATGCCGCGCTCGAAGCTGTACTTCGGCTCCCAGCCCAGCTCGTCGCGCAGCTTGCTGGCGTCGATGGCGTAGCGGCGGTCGTGGCCCGGGCGGTCGGCGACGAAGGTGATCTGCGACTCGCGCGGCAGGCCGTCCTCGCGCGGGCGGCGCGCGTCCAACAGCGCGCAGATCGCCTTCACCACCTCGATGTTCTGCTTCTCGGCGTTGCCGCCGACGTTGTAGGTCTCGCCCACCCGGCCCTTCGCAAGCACCGTGCGGATCGCCTCGCAGTGGTCGGCCACGAACAGCCAGTCGCGCACCTGCCTGCCGTCGCCATAGACCGGCAGCGGCTCGCCGGCCAGCGCCTTGGCGATCACCAGCGGGACGAGCTTTTCGGGGAAGTGGTACGGGCCATAGTTGTTGCTGCAGTTGGTGGTCAGCACCGGCAGCCCGTAGGTGTGGTGGAAGGCGCGCACCAGGTGGTCGGAGGCGGCCTTGGACGCCGAATACGGCGAGTTGGGCGCGTACGGCGTGTCCTCGGTGAACTTGCCGGTCTCGCCCAGCGAGCCGTAGACCTCGTCGGTGGAGACGTGCAGCAAGCGGAAGTCGTCCTTCGCCCCGCCCTCCAGCCCCTTCCAGTGATCGCGCACCGCCTCCAGCAGCGCCAGCGTGCCGACCACGTTGGTCTGGATGAAGGCCGCCGGGCCGTCGATCGAGCGATCGACGTGGCTTTCCGCGGCGAAGTTCACCACCGCGTCGGGCCGGTGCTCGGCCAGCAGCCGCGCCACCAGCGCGCGGTCGCCGATGTCGCCGTGGACGAACACGTGGTTCGGGTCGTGCTCGATCGAGGCGAGGGTGTCGCGGTTGCCGGCGTAGGTCAGCGCGTCCAGGTTCACCACCCGGATGCCGCGGGCCACCGCGTCCAGCACGAAGTTGCCGCCGATGAAACCGGCGCCGCCGGTAACGAGCCAAGTGGTCATGCCAGCATCCTTGCCGTGGGGATCAGAACGGGATGTCGTCGTCGAACGGCACGTCGTCGAAGTTCGCCGGCGGGGCCTTAGGCGCCGCGGCCGGCTCGCGCCGCTGCGCGGTCTGCCGCTGCGGGCGGTCGCCGCCGTAGCCGCCACCACTGCCGCCGCCGCGCTGGAAGCCGCCTCCCTCGCCGCCGCCGCGCTGGCCATCGCCGCCGCCCAGCATCTGCATCTCGTCGCCCACGATGTCGGTGGTGTAGTGCTTCACCCCGTCCTTCTCGTAGCTGCCGTACTCGATGCGGCCCTCGATGTAGACCTGGCGGCCCTTCTTCAGGTACTCCGCGGCGATCTCGCCCAGCTTGCCGAACAGCTTGACCCGGTGCCACTCGGTCTTTTCCTGCTGGTTGCCGTCCTTGTCCTTGCGCACGGACGTGGTGGCCAGGGACAGCGTGGTGATCGCCATCCCGCCCTGGGTGTACTTCACGTCCGGGTCGTTGCCCAGGTTGCCGACCAGGATCACCTTGTTGACGCCGCGTGCCATGTTCTTCCTCGAATCGCTGCCGTCCCGAGCGGACGACGGACAGTGGAGTATAGCCGCCGCCCCGCGGCCACCGGCAGACCGCCCGGCCGCGGGTCGGGGAACCCCGCGCCCCGCCTATAATCCCGGGCTGCCCGCCACGACGCGCCCCATGCCCGACCACGCCCCCACCGCCCCGCGGCCGCCCGACCTGGCCGCCATCCAGGCCCTGGCCGCCCCGGAGATGGCCGCCGTGGACGCGCTGATCCGGCGGCGGCTGGCCTCGGACGTGGTGCTGGTCAACCAGGTGGCCGAGTACATCATCGGCGCCGGCGGCAAGCGGCTGCGGCCGATGCTGCTGCTGCTGGCGGCCGGGGCGCTGGGCCACCGCGGCGCGGACGCCCACCAGCTGGCGGCGGTGGTTGAGTTCATCCACACCTCCACCCTGCTGCACGACGACGTGGTCGACGAATCCGACCTGCGCCGCGGCCGCAAGACCGCGAACGCGGTGTGGGGCAACGCGGCCTCGGTGCTGGTCGGCGATTTCCTGTATTCGCGCAGCTTCCAGCTGATGGTGGAGCTGGGGCGGATGGACGTGCAGCAGATCCTGGCCGATACCACCAACACCATCGCCGAGGGCGAGGTGCTGCAGCTGCTGCACGTGCGCAACCCCGACACTGACGAGGCCGCCTACCTGCGGGTGATCGAGCGCAAGACTGCGATCCTGTTCGCCGCCGCCACCCGCCTGGGCGCGCTGCTGGCCGGCGCGGATGCCGCCACCCAGCAGGCGCTGCACGACTACGGCCTGCACCTGGGCTACGCCTTCCAGATCGCCGACGACGTGCTGGACTACGCGTCCGACGCCACCACGATGGGCAAGAACCTGGGCGACGACCTGGCCGAGGGCAAGATGACCCTGCCGCTGATCCACGCGATGGCGCACGCGGATGCGGCCACCCGCGCCGAACTGCGGCGGATCGTGGAGGACGGCGACCTCGACGGCATGCCGGCGGTGCTGGCCGCCATCGAGCGCAGCGGCGGCCTGGACTACAGCCGCGCCCGCGCCCGGGCCTACGCCCGGGACGCCGAGGCGGCGCTGGCCGGGCTGGGCGAGAACCCGCACCTGGCCGCGCTGCGCGGCCTGGCCGCCTACGCGGTCGGCCGCGACCACTGAGCCGCGGGGTTCAGTCGCGCGCGGCGAACCGCTCCGCGAAGAAGGCGTGCATCATCGCGTAGGCCCGGCGCGCGGCGCGCGGGTCGTACTTGCAGCCGGGCTTGTCGGCCGTTTCCAGCGCGAAGCAGTGGACCGCGCCGCTGAAGTTGACGAACTGCCAGTCCGCGCCGGCGCGGTCCATTTCCTCCTCGAACGGCACGATGGCGTCCTTCTGGCCGGCATCGTCGGCACCGTTGAGCACCAGCAGCGGGGTTTTCACCGAATCCGGCGCGGCCGGCGCCTCGGTGTGCAGCCCGCCGTGGAAGGTGGCGATGCCGGCCAGCTCGACCCCGCTGCGGGCCAGCTCCAGCACCGAGGAGCCGCCGAAGCAGAAGCCGAACGCGCCGATCCGGCCGGCGTCCAGCGGCACCTTGCCGGCCTGGCCGCGGAAGGCCTGCAGCGCGGCCTGCATGCGCTCGCGCATCACCTGCGGGCGCGGGTACAGCTTGCCGACCTGGGCCGCGGCCTGCTTGTTATCGGCCGGCCGCACGCCCTTGCCGTACATGTCGACCACGAACACCACGTAGTCCTTGCCGGCCTGCTGGCGCGCCTTGTCCAGCGCGGCCGGGGTCACCCCGTACCAGTCCGGCACCATCAGCAGCCCCGGGCGCCGGTCTGCGGAGGCGTCGTCGTAGACCACGTAGCCGCTGAAGCGGTCCTGGCCCACCGTCCATTCCACCGGCCGGGTTTGCATGGCGGCCAGGGCGGGCGCGGCGGCGAACAGCAGTCCGAGGGCGAGCAGGATGCGGCGCATGTGGATCTCCTCCAGTGCCGGCGACGGGAAGCGGCCCGGGTCCCGCCGGCGCGGGGACCCGGGTCCGGTCAGGCGATCCCCATGCCGGCGATGCCGGCGATCGCCTCCGGGTCGAAGCCCGCCAGCTCGGCGAAGTGCCGGCCGCGGGCCACGTAATCCTTGTACGCGCCGAAGCTGGGGGCGCCCGGCGACAGCAGCACCACGCCGCCGTCGGGCAGCGCGGCGCGCGCGCGCTGCAGCGCCTGCGCCAGTCCGTCGGCTTCGGCCAGTTCGAACGTGCGCCCCTCTACGGCCCGCAGCAGCGCATGGATGCGCGGGCCGTTCTGGCCCATGGTGACGATGGCGCGCGGCGCCTCGCCGCGCATCGCGGCGGCGAAGTCGTCCCACGGCAGGCCGCGGTCGTGGCCGCCCACCAGCAGCGCCACCGGGCGGTCGCGGTACACCGCCAGCGCCGCCAGGGTGGCGTGCGGCGTGGTGCTGATGGAATCGTTGACGTACAGCAGGCCGTCTCGCTCGCCCAGCACCTGCAGGCGGTTCGGCAGCGGCCGGTAGCCGGCGGCGTGCGGCGCCAGCGCCGCCGCGTCCAGCCCGTACGCCTCCAGCGCGGCCAGCACCGCGCACAGGTTGCCGCGGTTGTGGCGGCCGGGCAGCGGCGTGTTGGCGGTGTCGAACACCGCCTGGTCGCCGCGATGCACGATCTCGCCGCGCATGTGCCAGCCCTGCGGCTGGTTGAACCAGACCACTTCG
>CAMLJA010000047.1 GCA_946480065.1 uncultured Thermomonas sp.
ATGCGCGCGTGCAGGTCCTCCCGCCGCGGCGGCGCCAGCGCCAGCCTGAGCACCCTCAGCGGCGGGCGCGCGCCGGCCGCATCGCGCTGCCAGTCGCTGATCGGCCGGCCGCTGAGGCGATACACCTCCAGCGCGCGCTGGATGCGCTGCGCGTCGGTGGCGTGGATGCGCGCGGCCGCCGCGGGGTCCACCCGCGCCAGCTCGGCGTGCAGCGCGGCCCAGCCGCGGACCTCCGCCTCGGCGGTGATCGAAGCGCGCAGCGCCGCGTCGGCCTCCGGCATGTCGGCCAGGCCTTCCAGCAGCGCGCGGAAGTACAGGCCGGTGCCGCCGGCGAGGATCGGCAGCCGGCCGCGCGCGACGATGCCGTCGATGGCCGTCCGTGCGTCGGCGGCGAACTCGGCCGCCGAATACGGCTGCCAGGGCTCGCGCAGGTCGATCAGGTGGTGCGGCGCGAGCGCCTGCTCCTCGCGGGTGGGCTTGGCCGCGCCGATGTCCAGGCCGCGGTAGACCAGCGCCGAATCGACGCTGACGATCTCGCCGCCGTAGCGCCGCGCCAGCGCGATGGCGTACGCGCTCTTGCCCGACGCGGTCGGGCCCATCAGCGCGATCGCGTGCGGGCGCGCGTCCAGCGCCATCGGCGTCAGTAGCCGCTTTCGCGCAGGCTGGCCCGGACCTGCCGGTGGCGGGCCTGCACGTCGGCGGCGGGCGCCGGCGTCAGCAGGCTGGCGACGACGATGGCGACGCTGGCGACGAGGAAGCCCGGCACGATTTCGTACAGCGCGCTGCCGGTGTGCTTCCACAGCACCACCGTCAGCGCGCCGGCGACCATGCCGGCGAGCGCGCCGGCGCCGGTCATCCGGCCCCAGCCCAGCGAGAACAGCACCACCGGCCCGAAGGCCGCGCCGAAGCCGGCCCAGGCGTAGCTGACCAGGCCGAGCACGCGGCTGTCCGGGTCGCGGGCGATGAAGATCGCCAGCAGCGCCACCGCAGCACGGTGGCGCGGCCCATCCACACCAGTTCGCGCGCGCCGGCGTTGGGCCGCAGGAAGCCGTGGTAGAAGTCCTCGGTCAGCGCGCTGGAGCACACCAGCAGCTGGCAGCTCAGGGTGCTCATCACCGCGGCCAGGATGGCGGAGAGCAACACGCCGGCCACCCACGGGTTGAACAGCGCTTCGGCGAGCACGATGAAGACGCGCTCCGGATTCTCGGCCAGCGCGCCGGCCTGCTGCGGATGCTGGGTGGCCCAGGCGATCCCGGCCAGCCCCACCGCGACCGCGCCGAGCAGGCACAGGATCATCCAGGTCATGCCGATGCGGCGCGCCTGCGGGATCACCGCCAGCGAATCGGCCGCCATGAAGCGGGCCAGGATGTGCGGCTGGCCGAAATAACCCAGCCCCCAGGCCAGCGCGGAGACGACCGCGACCAGGCCACCGCCGCCGATCCACTGCAGCCGGGTGGGGTCGACCTGCTCGATGACCCGCAGCGTCTCGCCGGCGCCGCCCACGCTGAGGACCACGATGACCGGCGTCAGCAGCAGCGCGAAGATCATCAGGGTGGCCTGCACGGTGTCGGTCCAGCTCACCGCCAGGAAGCCGCCGATCAGGGTGTAGAGGATGGTCGCCGCCGCGCCCCACCACAGCGCCTGCGCGTATGGCAGGCCGAACACGCTTTCGAACAGCCGCGCGCCGGCCACGATGCCGCTGGCGCAATAGATGGCGAAGAACACCAGGATCACCAGGGCCGACACGATCCGCAGCAGCCGGCCGTTGCCGGCGAAACGCGTGGTGAAGTAGTCCGGCAGGGTCAGCGCGTTGTCGGTGCGCTCGGTGTAGACCCGCAGCGGCCCGGCCACGAAGCGCCAGTTGCACCACGCGCCGATGCACAGGCCGATGGCGATCCAGGCCTCGCTGACGCCGGTCAGGTAGAGCGCGCCGGGCAGGCCCATCAGCAGCCAGCCGCTCATGTCCGAGGCCCCCGCCGACAGCGCGGTGACGTAGCCGCCCAGCGAGCGGCCGCCGAGGATGTAGTCGTCCAGGCTGCGGGTGGAGCGCCACGCCGCGAAACCGATCCCCACCATCGCCAGCAGGTAGAGGCCGAATGTGATCAGCAGCGGGGTACTGGCGGTCATGCGCGCGCTCCGTAGGGACCGGCGCACTTTAACCCGGGGGCCCGCGCGGTCACTCGGGCCAAGCGATCTCCGGCCGGGCGGCGTCCCGGCGGGCCGGCGCCGGCAGCGCCGCCACCGCGTTCCAGACCTTCAGCGCGTCCACCGTCTGCGCCACGTCGTGCGCGCGCAGCAGCATGGCGCCGTTCTGCGCGGCGATGAGGTGCGCGGCGACCGAACCGGCCACCCGGCCGCGCGGATCGTCGCGGCCGGTCAATTCGCCGATGGTCCGCTTGCGCGACAGACCCGCCAGCACCGGCACGCCCAGTTCGGTGAAGCGCCGCAGCTGCGCCAGCAGCTGCAGGTTGTGCGCGGTGGTCTTGCCGAAGCCGAAGCCGGGATCGACCAGCAGCCGCTTGCGGTCGATCCCCGCCATTTCCGCCGCGAAGACGCGCTCGGCCAGGAAGCGGTGCACCTCGCCGACCACGTCGTCGTACCGCGGCGCCTCCTGCATGGACCGCGGCTCGCCGAGCATGTGCATCAGGACCACCGGCACCCGCAGCCCGGCCGCCGCGTCCAGCGCGCCTTCGCGGCGCAGGCCGTAAACATCGTTGATCATCCCCGCACCGGCGTCGACCGCGGCGCGCATCACCTCGGGCTTGCTGGTGTCGATGCTGATCGGCAGCGCGGTTTCCCTGGCCAGGCGCTCGATCACCGGGACCACCCGGCGCAGCTCCTCCTCGAGCGGCACCTCGGCGGCGCCGGGCCGGGTGGATTCGCCGCCGACGTCGAGGATGGACGCGCCCTCCCCGGCCAGCGCCAGCCCGTGCGCGACCGCGGCGCCAGCGTCGAAATGGTCGCCGCCGTCGGAGAACGAATCCGGGGTGGCGTTGACGATGCCCATCACCCGCGGCACGTCCAGCCGGAGGATGCGCCCGTTGCAGTCGAGCTGCAGGGTGGTGTCGAACATCGGGTGCCCCGAACGCGGGAAAGGCCAGAGCGGACTCTGGCCTTTCCGGGGACCGCAGGCAAGCGCGATCAGGTCTGCGGGGCGGGGTCCACCAGCGCGGGTGCGTTGGGGGTCGAGGAGTCGTCCTTGCCGCCCTTGCCGGGCTTCTCGATCCAGCCCGGCGGCGGGTTGGGGGTGCGGCCCTCCATCAGCGCCTTGACCTGCTCCGAATCGATCGTTTCCCACTCCATCAGCGCGTTGGTCATCGCCTCCACCACTGAGCGCTTCTCCTCCAGGATCCGCCTGGCCACGCCGTACTGGTCGTCCAGGATGCGGCGGATCTCGGCGTCCACCTTCTGCTGGGTGGCCTCGGAGATGGTCTTGTTGTGCACGCCGAAGCCGGCGTCGTCGTCGGCGTAGACCATCGTGCCCAGCGCATCGGACATGCCGTACTTGGTGACCATGCCGCGGGCCAGCTTGGTGGCGCGCTCGAAGTCGTTGGAGGCGCCGGTGGACACCTCGCCCACGAACAGCTCCTCGGCCAGGCGGCCGCCGAACAGGATCGCGATCTCCTCCAGCATCTTGTCCTTGTACTGGCTGAACTGGTCGAACTCCGGCAGCTGCCAGGTCACGCCCAGCGCCCAGCCGCGCGGCATGATGGTGACCTTGTGCACCGGGTCGGCCTTCGGCAGCGACATCGCCACCACCGCGTGCCCGGACTCGTGGTAGGCGGTCTTGCGGCGGTCCTCCTCGCGGATGACCATGCTGCGCCGCTCCGGGCCCATGTAGACCTTGTCCTTGGCGTCCTCGAAGTCCTGCATGTGCACCGCGCGCTTGTTGCGGCGGGCGGCGAACAGCGCGGCCTCGTTGACCAGGTTGGCGAGGTCCGCGCCGGAGAAGCCGGGGGTGCCGCGCGCCAGCACGTCCGGGCGCACGTCGTCGGCCAGCGGCACCTTGCGCATGTGCACGCGCAGGATCTGCTCGCGGCCCTTGATGTCGGGCAGCCCGACCATGACCTGGCGGTCGAAGCGGCCGGGGCGCAGCAGCGCCTTGTCCAGCACGTCGGGGCGGTTGGTGGCGGCGATCACGATCACGCCCTCGCCGCCCTCGAAGCCGTCCATCTCCACCAGCATCTGGTTGAGGGTCTGCTCGCGCTCGTCGTGGCCGCCGCCCATGCCGGAGCCGCGGTGGCGGCCGACGGCGTCGATCTCGTCGATGAAGATGATGCACGGCGCGTGCTTCTTGGCCTGCTCGAACATGTCGCGCACGCGGCTGGCGCCGACGCCCACGAACATCTCCACGAAGTCGGAGCCGGAGATGCTGAAGAACGGCACCTTGGCCTCGCCGGCGATGGCCTTGGCCAGCAGGGTCTTGCCGGTGCCGGGCGGGCCCACCATCAGCACGCCGCGCGGGATCTTGCCGCCCAGCTTCTGGAAGCGCGAGGGGTCGCGCAGGAACTCGACCAGCTCGGCCACTTCCTCCTTGGCCTCGTCGCAGCCGGCGACGTCGGCGAAGGTGACCTTCACCTGATCCTCGCTCAGCAGCTTGGCGCGCGAGCGCCCGAACGACATCGCGCCCTTGCCGGCGCCGCCGCCCTGCATCTGCCGCATCATGAACAGCCAGAAGCCGATGATCAGCAGCACCGGCAGGAAGTTGAGCACGATCGACCAGAACGACACGCCGGTGTCCGGCGGGGCCTGGTTGATCTCCACCTTGTGGTTGATCAGGTCGTTGATCAGGTCCTTGTCGCGCACCGGCGCGGTGGTGGTGCCGCTGCTGCCGTCGGTGCGCTCGAACTTGATGGTGCGCTCGTTGCTAGCGATGTCGACCTTGCGGATGCGGTCGTTGTCGACGTCCTGGACGAACTGCGAGTAGACGATGGGCTGGCCGCCCGCCACCTTCGGCGAGAAGCTCTGGAACACCACCATCAGCACGACGGCGACGACCACCCAGAGCAACAAGTTCTTCGCGAGATCGTTCATGGCGTCCCTTTACTTCATGCGCGCGAGTTTGCCCTGTGCCAGGGCGTACACCTCCGGCGAACGCTTGCGCGACGCCGCCGGCTTGCGGATCACCACCTTGGCATAGCGCCGCCGCAGTTCCCGCAGGTAGTCGTCGAAGCCCGTGCCCTGGAACAGCTTGATCAGGAACGTGCCGCCGGGGCGGAGGTGGCCGTCGGCGAACTCCATGGCCAGTTCGGCCAGGTGCATCGCGCGGGGCTGGTCCACCGCCTCCATGCCGCTCTTATTGGGGGCCATGTCGGACAACACAAGGTCCACCGGTTCCCCCTGCAGCAGCTGCAGCAGCCCCGATAGGACGGCATCGTCCCTGAAGTCGCCATGAAGGAACTCCACGCCGGCCAGCGAGGGCATCTCCAGGATGTCGCTGGCGACCACCCGGCCCGGGCGCGCCGGGTCCAGCCGGTCCAGTTCCTGGCGGATCCACTGCGACCAGCCGCCGGGCGCGGCGCCCAGGTCCACCACCACCATCCCCGGCTTGAGCAGGCGGTCCCGCTCCACCAGCTCCTCCAGCTTGTAGGCGGCGCGCGAGCGCATGCCCTCGGCCTGCGCCTTCTTCACGTAAGGGTCGGAGAAGTGTTCCTTGAGCCAGCGCTGGCTGGATTTGCTGCGGGTGGCCATTCGGGTCGTCCCCCCTGCCCGCGGGCGGGAAGGGGCTGGGTGGGGGCCGGCGCGCCAGGCGGGGCGCCGTGGGCCGCATGATACCCTGCCGTCCCCGCCACGCCCCCCTTTCCTGCATGTCCCTTGCGCTCACCAACGCCCAGATCCGCTTCCTGCGCGGCCAGGCCCACGACCTGAAGGCGATGCTGCAGGTCGGCGGCAAGGGCATCACCGACGCCCTGGCGGCGGAGGTGGACGGGGCGCTGGAGCACCACGAGCTGATCAAGGTGAAGGTGGCCGCCGGCGACCGCGAGGCGCGCGATGCCATGATCGCCGAGCTGGCCGAGCGGACCGGGGCCGCGCTGGTGCAGCGGATCGGGCATACCGCGGTGCTCTACCGGCCGGCGAAGGACAAGCGGCAGATCGTCCTGCCGCGGGCCTGATCCACCACGCGCGATGCAGCTCACCCTCGAACGCCCCGACTACCGCTACTTCCTGCGCGGCGCCGACGGCACCGGGGCGCTGGTCAACGAGCGCCGCCTGCAGGCCAGCTTCGTGGTCGCCCCGGACGCCCTGGTCGAGGACTGGCCCGTGCGCGACGCCGCCGCGATGACGCCGGCCGACCTGGAGCCGCTGCTGGCGCTGGCGCCGGAACTCATCGTGCTGGGCACCGGCGCGGCGCAGCGCTTCCCGCCCGCGGCGGTGGTGGCGGCCTGCCTGCAGCGCGGGATCGGGCTGGAAGCGATGACCAACGCCGCAGCCGCGCGCACCTACTCGGTGCTGGCCGGCGAAGGGCGGCGGGTGGCGGCGGGATTCGTGTTCCCCGCCTGAACCAGGGCGCGATGTAGCCCCGCGCGGCGCGGCGGCTGGCTTGCCCCGCCGCTCCCGCGAGTCTTCCACGACTCAGGTCGCGGCCGCGCGCCATCCATGGCGCGCTCGGGCCAAGCCAGCCGCCGCGCCACGCTCATGGCGCCCATCCCTCCACGCTTCGGCGGCGAAACGCGTCCGTCGTGTCACGGGGTGTTGTTCGGATCGACGCCCGCATACCGCGCCAGGCCGGGGATCCGCTCCCGCCCGGCCGCGACCGTTCGACTCAACGCGCCGGCAGGTAGCGCTGCGGATCCACCGGCTTGCCGTTGTAGCGGATCTCGAAGTGGAGCATGTCGCGGGCGGCGCCGCTGCGGCCCATCTCGGCGATCTGCTGGCCGGCCTTGACCACCTGGCCCTCGTTGACCAGCCGCGCGCGGTTGTGGCCGTAGGCCGACAGCCACTGGTCGTCGTGCTTGACGATGACCAGCTCGCCGTAGCCCACCAGCCCGGAGCCGGAATACACCACCACGCCATCGGCGGCAGCGCGCACCGGCTGGCCGCCCTGGCCGGCGATGTCGATGCCCTGGCGGGTGGGGTCGCCGCCGGCATAGGTCTCGATCACGCTGCCGTCCGCGGGCCAGCGCCAGGCCACGCCGCTGGTCGCCGCGGATGGCGCCGCCACGGGCGGGCGCTGCGCGGCCGCCGGCGGGCGCGCGGAAGGCACCGACGGGCGGCCGGACGGGCGAACGGCGATGCGCCGGCCTTCGGTGGGGTACAGCCGCAGGCGCTGACCGGGATAGATGGTGTACGGCGGCGCGATCTCGTTCCACAGCGCCAGGTCCAGCGCGGTGATGCCGTTGGCGGTGGCGATGCCGTAGACCGTCTGCCCGCGGCGGACCACCGCGGTGGCGCCGTACTTGGGCTGCGAGACCCGCACCGGGCCGGCGCCGCGGGCGCGGGCATGGCCGTCGGTGCGGACCACGTGGCTGCGGCCGCAGGCGGCAAGCAGGGCGAAGGCGGCGCAGGCGAGCAGGATCCGTTGCGTACGCATGCCGGCCATCATGCCCCATGTCCCCGCAACAGCAGCCAACCGACCGCCGCGGCCAGCAGCGCCAGCACGCCCCAGCCCAGGTGCTCGATCCAGCGGTGCAGCGCGCGTTCGGCACGCTCGCCGCCCAGCCGGATCGCGGCCGCCACCAGGAACACGCGCTTGCCGCGCCCCACCAGCATGCTGGCCAGGAACGGCAGCATCGGCACGCCCACGATGCCGCTGGCCCAGGTGAAGATCTTCAGCGGGATCGGGGTGAAGCCCGCCAGCACCAGCAGCCAGAACGCCTTCCACGGCGACTGCGCGGTGATCTCGCGCAGGTGCGCCACCTGCGCGTCGATCCGGTCCAGCCAGCCCAGGCTGTCCAACGCCGGCCGCACCAGTTCGTAGGCGTAGTGCCCCAGCAGGTAGCCGACGACCGCGCCCAGCAGCGAGCCGGCCAGGCTGATCGCGGCGAACCAGAACCCGCGCCGCGGCTGCGCCAGGCACATCGGCGCCAGCATCACCTCCGGCATCACCGGGAACACGATCGCCTCGGCGAAGCTCAGCGCGCCCAGCAGCGCCGGCGCCCGCGGGTGCCGCGCCCAACGCAGCGCGCGCTCATAGACCGGCCGGAACAGCCTCACCGGTCGGTCATCCCGGAAAGCAGCGGCACGAACACCACCGCGCCCAGCTCGTCCTGCAGGATCCGCCCTTCATCGTCGCGGCGCAGCCGCAGCAGCGACTGGGCACTCGCCGGCCCCACCGGCGCCACAAGCACGCCGCCGGGCGCCAGCTGCGCGGTCAGCGCGTCCACCAGCGCAGGCGCGGCCGCGGTCACGATGATGGCATCGAACGGCGCCTCCTCCGGCCAGCCGATGCGGCCGTCGTCATGCTTGCTGCGCACGTGCAGGCCCAGCGCGCGGAAGCGCTTGCGCGCCGTGCGCAGGAGGTCGCCGATGCGTTCCACCGTGAACACCTCCAGGCCCAGCGCGGCCAGCACCGCCGCCTGGTAGCCGGAGCCGGTGCCGATCTCCAGCACCCGCTTCGGCGACGATTCCAGCAAGGCCTCGGTCATCCGCGCCACCACCCAGGGCTGCGAGATGGTCTGCCCGTGGCCGATCGGCAGTGCGTCGTCGTCGTAGGCGCGCGCGGCCAGCGCCTCGTCCACGAACTGGTGGCGCGGTACGGTGCGCAGCGCGTTGAGCACGCGTTCGTCGGCGATCGGGGGCAGCGGCCGCTGCAGGGTTCCGCCGCCGCGCAGCCGTTCCACCAGGCGGTCGCGCGCGCGCTGGCCGGTCATGCCGATGCCAACGTCCGCCGGCTGCAGCCGCAGGCGCGAGATCATGCGCGCGGCCCCAGCGCCGCCGCCAGCCCGTCCACCCAGCCGGCCACCTGCTCCAGCGCCTGGTAGCGGGTCAGGTCGACGTGGATCGGGGTGATCGCGATGCGGTCGTTGCGCACGGCGTGGAAGTCAGTGCCCGGGCCGGCGTCCTGCTCCGGGCCGGCGGCGCCGATCCACCACCACTGGCGGCCGCGCGGATCCTGCTGCGGCGTGCACGGCTCGGCGCGGTGGCGGTTGCCCAGGCGGCCGGTCTCGAAGCCGCGGATCCGCTCCCACGGCAGGTCCGGCACGTTGACGTTGAGGATGGTGTCCGCCGGCAGCGGGTCGGTGCGCAGGCGCTCCACGATCTCCACCGCCGCGCGCGCCGCGCTGGCGTAGTGCTGGCCATGGTGATCGGTGGTGACCAGCGAGACCGCCACCGCCGGCAGGCCCAGGAAGCGCCCTTCCATCGCCGCCGCCACGGTGCCCGAATAGATCACGTCGTCGCCCAGGTTGGCGGTGTTGTTGATGCCGGACACCACGATGTCCGGTTCCAGCCCCTGCGCCTCCAGCATCCCGGTGATCGCCACGTGCACGCAGTCGGTCGGGGTGCCGTGGACCTTCCACGTCTGCGCGTCCACCTGCACCACCCGGATCGGCGCGTCCAGCGTCAGCGAATTGCTGGCGCCGCTGCGGTCGCGGTCCGGCGCCACCACCAGCACCTGGTGCCCGGCCTCGCGCAGGCCGTGGGCCAGGGCGTGGATGCCGGGTGCGTCGACGCCGTCGTCGTTGCTGACAAGGACCCGCATGGCGCCTACGGCATCGTCGTGTTCTGCATGCGGCCATGATAGCGGAAGGCCGCTGCGATACCCTGCCCGGGTGACGAAAACCCCGCCCGACGACGACGAGCTGGACGACGCCGCGCTGTTCCGCGGCGCGATCGGCGCAGATCGCGGCAAGGTGCGCCCCCTGCCCGCCGCGCCGCCGCCGCCCGCGGCGCCCAGGCCGCGGCCCGCCGCCCACATGGCGCGGCGCGACGAGGAGGCCGCGCGCGAGGAGTTCCGCCACCTGCCGGGTGCCGCGCTGGAGGCCGGAGACGCCCTCAGCTATCGCCGCGACGAGCTGGCGCCGCGGATCCTCAAGAAGCTGGCGCGCGGTGAATACGCGGCGCAGGAAGAACTGGACCTGCACGGACTGCCGGCCCGGGCCGCGGAGGCGCTGCTGCGCGAATTCCTGCGCGACTGCCGCGCCCACGGGCTGGGCTGCGTGCGGATCGTGCACGGCAAGGGCCGAAACTCGGAGGAACGGCTGCCGGTGCTGAAGAACCTGGTCGACCGGGTGCTGCGCCAGCGCG
>CAMLJA010000048.1 GCA_946480065.1 uncultured Thermomonas sp.
GCGCTGGCCGCCCCGGTGCTGACGCTGTGGGAGCTGGCCGCGGCCAGCGGCATGGCCGCCGGCGTGGTCACCACGGCGCGAGTCACCCACGCCACCCCCGGCGCCACCTTCGCCCACTCGGCGGACCGCGACTGGGAAAGCGACGCCGACCTGCCGGCCGACGCCCGCGCCGCCGGCTGCGCCGACATCGCCCGCCAGGCGGTGGAAACCCCGTTCGCGGCCGGCTTCGACGTGCTGATGGGCGGCGGCCGCGCCAACTTCATGCCGGCCACCCAGCGCGACCCCGAGTACGACGACCGGGTCGGCGCCCGCCTGGACGGCCGCGACCTGGTGGCCGAATGGAAGCAGCGCCACCCCGGCGGCGCCTACGCGTGGAACGCCGCCCAGCTGCGCGCGGCGCCCGCGGACGCGCCGCTGCTGGCGCTGTTCGAACCCGAACACATGCGCTTCGAGCACGACCGCGCGAAGGATCCGGCCGGCGAACCGTCGCTGGCGGAGATGACCCGCGCGGCGATCGCCCGGCTGTCGCGCAACCCGAACGGCTACGTGCTGCTGGTCGAGGGCGGCCGCATCGACCACGCCAACCACTATGGCAACGCCTACCGCGCGCTGGACGAAACCGTGGCCATGAGCGACGCGGTGCGCGCCGCGATGGAAGCGACCTCCGCCGACGACACCCTGGTGGTGGTCACCGCCGACCATTCGCACACGCTGACCTTCTCCGGCTACCCGGCGCGCGGCAACCCGATCCTGGGCAAGGTGCGCGGCGGCAGCGGCGAGGACGCAGGGGACGAGCTCGCGCGCGACCGCCTGGGCCTGCCCTACACCACCCTGGGCTACGCCAACGGCCCCGGCTACACCGGCGCCAGCAGCGAACAGCCCGCGGGCCCCAAGCGCTTCCCGCACATGGGCCGCGACTACCGCCCGGCCGACGGCCGCCCGGACCTGACCGCGGTCGACACCCAGGACCCGGACTACATGCAGGAAGCCACCGTCCCGATGGGCAGCGAAACCCACAGCGGCGAGGACGTGGGGGTCTGGGCCAGCGGCCCCGGCAGCGCGGCGATCCGCGGCAGCGTGGAGGAAAACGCGCTGTTCCACTTCGCCGTGCAGGCGGTGCCGCGGCTGCGCGCCGCGCTGTGCGCCAAGGGCCTGTGCGACGCCAGCGGGGTGCCGGTGGCGCTGCCGCCGATCGACGCGTTCACGCCGCGCTGAGCCTCAGAACGGCTTCGCCAGCACCAGCCACACGATCGCCACCAGCAGCAGCACCGGCAGTTCGTTGAACCAGCGCAGCGCGGTGGCCGAGGGCAGCGCGCGCCCGGCGGCCGCGCCCTTGAGCCAGCGCCCGGCCACCACGAAGTGCACCAGCATCGCCGCCACCAGCCCCAGCTTGGCGTGCAGCCAGCCGCCGGCGATCCCGAAGTGCAGCCACAGCGCCAGCCCCAGCAGGAACGCCAGCCCGAACATCACGTGCCCGAAGCGGTACAGCCGCCGGCCCATCAGCAGCAGGCGCGCGCGCACGTCGGCGGCGTCGCCGGCCTCGGCCAGGTTGACCAGGATCCGCGGCAGGTAGAACACCGTCGACATCCAGGCGATGACGAACACGAGGTGGAAGGTCTTGGTCAGCAGGTAGGCCATGCAGCAGCTCCGGGGATGTTCGGGTTCGTCATCCCCGCGAAGGCGGGGATCCAGCCCTTTGATTTTGCAGGGGACACAGGGAAAGCTAAAGACACTGGGCGCCCGCCTTCGCGGGCGCGACGAGCAAAGCATGGCGAAGACCTACGACCGCGCGTACTTCGACCGCTGGTACCGCCGCGGCGGCATCGGCGGCGCCGCGCGGCTGGCGCGCAAGGTGGCGCTGGCGGTGGCCACCGCCGAATACCACCTGGAGCGGCCGCTGCGCACGGTGCTGGACATCGGCTGCGGCGAAGGCGCCTGGCGCGCACCGCTGCTGAAGCTGCGCCCGGGCGCGGACTACCTGGGCTTCGATGCCAGCGCCTATGCGGTCGGGCGCTACGGCCGCGCGCGCAACCTGCACCTGGCGCGCTTCGGCGACTTCGCCCACCTGCGCCCGTGCCCGCCGGCGGACCTGCTGGTGTGCAGCGACGTGCTGCACTACCTGCCCACCCGCGAGCTGGCGCTCGGCCTGCCGGCGCTGGCGGACCTGTGCGGCGGGGTGGCCTTCCTCGAGGTGTTCGCGCGCGAGGACCAGGCCGAGGGCGACGAGGACGAATTCCAGCCGCGCCCGGCCGCCTTCTACCGCAGGCGGCTGCGGGCGCTGGGCCTGCGGCCGCTGGGGTCGCACTGCTGGCTGCCGCCGGCGCGGGCGGCGCAGGCCACCGCGCTGGAACTCCCGGACTGAAACCGGCGCCCGGCCGGCGATATGTGACGGACATCACGGAGCCGCCGCGACGCTGCGCTATGCTGCGACGCCGCAACCCGGGCGACCCACGCTGATGCTGCTGTACCAACTGCACGAGTTCTGGCGCGCCGGCTTGGCGCCCTACGCCTACTGGGCCGATGCCGGCGCCAAGATGTACGCCTCGCAGGACAGCTGGCTGTCCGCCCTGCCCGGCGCCCAGCGCACCGCAGCCGCGTTCGAACTGATGTACCGGCTGGGCAAGGAATACGAGAAGCCGGAGTTCGGCATCCACCAGATCGAGGTCGAGGGCGTGCCGATCCCGGTGGTCGAGCGGGTGGTCGCCGAGAAGCCGTTCTGCCGGCTGCTGCGCTTCAAGCGCTACCACGACCAGGCCGACGGCCTGGCGCGGATGAAGGACGACCCCACCGTGCTGGTGGTGGCGCCGCTGTCCGGCCACCACGCCACCCTGCTGCGCGACACCGTGCGCACCCTGCTGGCCGACCACAAGGTCTACATCACCGACTGGACCGACGCGCGCATGGTGCCGGCGGCGGACGGCGCGTTCACCCTCGACGACTACGTGGCCTACGTGCAGGACTTCATCCGCGCGATCGGCACCGACAACCTGCACGTCATCAGCGTCTGCCAGCCCACGGTGCCGGTGCTGGCCGCGGTCTCGCTGATGGCGTCGCGCGGCGAGCCGCTGCCGGAGTCGATGGTGATGATGGGTGGGCCGATCGACCCGCGCGAGTCGCCGACCGCGGTCAACAACCTGGCCACCCGCCAGCCGCTGTGGTGGTTCGAGTCCAACGTGATCCACACCGTGCCGGCCAACTACCCGGGCGCGGGGCGCCGCGTGTACCCGGGCTTCCTGCAGCACATGGGCTTCATGGCGATGAACCCGGAGCGGCACTCGATGTCGCACTGGGACTTCTACCAGGACCTGCTGAAGGGCGACCTGGAGTCGGCGGAGTCGCACCGCAAGTTCTACGACGAATACAACGCGGTGCTGGACATGCCGGCGGAGTACTACCTGGACACCATCCGCGTGGTGTTCCAGCAGCAGCTGCTGCCGCGCGGCCTGTGGGACGTGGCCGGCGAGCGGGTGGATCCGTCGGCGATCCGCGGCTGCGCGCTGATGACCATCGAGGGCGAACTGGACGACATCTCCGGCGCCGGCCAGACCCGCGCCGCGCACCGGCTGTGCACCGGCATCCCCGAGGCCGACCGCACCCACCTGACGGTGGAAGGCGCTGGCCACTACGGCATCTTCAGCGGCCGCCGCTGGCGCACCCGGGTCTATCCGCGGGTGAAGGCGTTCATCGCGGCCCATGCGGACAGCGCGACCCCGGCCGCCGCGCCTGCCCGGCGCAAGCGTCGCAAGGACTGAACGCGCCCGCCGCGTCACGTTCCGGCAACGCCGCCATCACCGCGCCCGAAGGCCCGCGGCGCGACCATCGCGCCACCTGACAACGACGGGAGGCAGCGATGCCACGCGGAGACAAGTCGGCCTATACCGACAAGCAGAAGCGCCAGGCCCGGCACATCGAGGAAAGCGAGCGCGAGCAGGGCCGTTCCAGGGAGGACGCCGAGCGCATCGCCTGGGCCACGGTCAACAAGCAGGACGGCGGCGGCAACAAGTCCGGCAGCGGGCGCAAGCACCACTGACGCCCGCGGCGCTTGCGGCTATGCTCGGGGGCCGATCCCCAGCCAAGCGCGCGGCCGCCGCGCGCGCCAGGAGCCCCGATGCGCCACGCCCTGACCGCCGCCCTGCTCGTCCTGCTGTCCACGCCGCTGCACGCCGGCGACGTCGAGGCGCCGCCGAAGCGCCTGTCGGCCAAGCAGATCGTGGACGCCGCCCCGGCCAGCGCCTGGCGCGACCTCGACCCGGCCAACACCCTGTACATGGAGCTGCCGGGCGGGCGGGTGGTGATCGAACTGGCGCCCGGCTTCGCCCCGGAACACGTGGCCAACATCAAGACCATGGCCCGCGGGGGCTTCTGGGACGGGCTGACCATCTACCGCGCGCAGGACAATTTCGTGGTCCAGTGGGGTGACGCCGACGGCGAGGAGCCCGGCAAGGCCAAGCCCTTCCCGGCCGGCACCAAGACCCACCTGCCCGCGGAGTTCACCCGCGCCAGCGCCGGCGTGCGCTTCGACCGGCTGCCCGACGCCGACGGCTGGGCGCCGGAGGTGGGCTTCGCCGACGGCTTCCCGGCCGCGCGCGACCCCAAGACCGGGCGCACCTGGATCGCGCACTGCTACGGCGTGGTCGGCGCCGGCCGCAACAACGCGCCCGACAGCAGCATCGGCGCCGAGCTGTACGCCATCATCGGCCAGGCCCCGCGCGCGCTGGACCACCAGCTGACCGTGGTGGGCCGGGTGGTCAAGGGCATGGAGCTGCTCAGCGTGATCCCGCGCGGCCCCGAGCCGATGGGCTTCTACGAGAAGCCCGGGCAGCGCGCGCCGATCCTGTCGGTGAAGCTGGCCAGCGACGTGCCGGAGGCGCAGCGCACCCCCCTGCAGCTGCTGCGCACCGATAGCCGCGCGTTCATCGATTCCACCGAGGCCCGCCGCAACCGGGTGGACGACTTCTACACCGTGCCGGCCGGCCACATCGACCTGTGCAACGTGCCGGTGCCGGTGCGCGCGCCGCCGGCGGGCTGAGCATCACCCGGCCTTCGCCTGCCCCGGCCTAGCCTGCGCGCGTCCCCCACCCGAGGCCCTGCCATGCCCATGCTGCGTATCCGCCTGACCGGCAGCGAAGACGACGTCCGCGCCATCTCCAACCTGCTGCAGAGCCTCGACGGGATCGAGCACGTCGAGGAGGTCGACGACCTGATGCCGCACATGGACGACGCCGACTCCAGTTCGGCCGGCCTGAGCGACGTCGGCGGCCCGAACACCCACGAGATCGAGGTGGACGCCCCCAACCCCTCGACCGCGCGCAAGGTGCGCGAGGCGGTGGAGGCGCTGGCGTTCGACCTGGACATGGTGGTGGAGTTCGAGGACGACGAGGGCTGACCTCCCGGCGGCCGGGCGCGCCGCACCCATGACTGGCGGCAGGTTGCCACGGCCGCCTGCTTCGCCCACGCTAGGGATCCGTTCAGCTACGGATCCACCCATGCGCCGCTGCCGTGCCGCCCTGTGCCTGCTCGCCCTGAATGCCGCGTGGCTGCTGCCCGCCGCGGCCGCCGCGCCGCCCGCGCCCGCCTGCCCGCCGATCGCGCTGGCCGCGCCGGATGCCGCCGCGGTGCGCACCCCCAGCGCGCCCGACGCCTGGGGCGGCCCGCGCCAGCCCGGCGCGGCCACGCTGTCCGACCGCGTGGTCGCCTACTCGATCGACGCCGAGCTCGACCCGGTCCGGCACACCCTGCGCGGCAAGCAGCGGCTGACCTGGCGCAACCGCAGCGCGCAGCCGGTGTGCAGCGTGTACGTGCACCTGTACCTCAACGGCTTCGAGGGCCCGGGCAGCACCTTCATGACCGAGCAGCGGGCCAGCGAGCAGGGCTTCCGCAGCAACGTGGCCACAAAGGACGGCGAATACGGCTACATCCGCCTGGACAAGGTGGCGCAGGGCGGCCAGCCGGCGACGTGGACCTTCGTGCAGCCCGACAACGGCCCGAAAACCGACCGCAGCGTGGTCCGCATCGACCTGCCGCAGCCGGTGGCGCCGGGCGCCAGCACCACGCTGGACATCGACTTCTTCGACCAGCTGCCGCGGGTGGTGGCGCGCACCGGCTACTACGGCAGCTTCCACCTGGTCGGCCAGTGGTTCCCGAAGATCGGCGTGCTCGAGCTGCCGGGCGAGCGCGGCGCCACCGCGCCGCGCTGGAACGCCCACGAGTTCCACCTGCACAGCGAGTTCTACGCCGACTACGGCAGCTACGACGTGCGCATCACGGTGCCGAAGGACTACACCGTGGGCGCCACCGGCCAGCTGACCGGCGCGCCGGTGGAACGCGGCGGCAAGGTCACCCATCGTTACGTCCAGCACGACGTCCACGACTTCGCCTGGACCGCGGACAAGCGCTACGCCAGGCCGCTGGTGAAGACATGGAACGGCCCGCTGGGCCCGGTCGAGGTCAAGGTGCTCTACACCCCGGAGTACGCCAGCAACGCCGAGCCGGTGCTGCAGGCCACCATCGACTCGCTGGACTACTTCTCGAAGACGCTCGGGCCGTACCCGTACAAGACCGCCACCGCGGTGGTGCCGCCCTACGGCGCCGACGAGGCCGGCGGCATGGAGTACCCGACCTTCTTCACCGCCGACAGCACCACCATGGTCGAACCCGGCAGCATCGGCCGCTGGGCGCTGGACTTCGTGACCGTGCACGAGTTCGGCCACGGCTACTTCTACGGGATCCTGGGCTCGAACGAGTTCGAGGAACCGATGCTCGACGAGGGCATGAACGAGTACTGGGACCAGCGGATGATGTCGGCCCGCAGGCAGTACCTGGCGCTGGAGCGGCCGTGGACCCGCTGGTTCAACATCGGCACCCGCCTCACGCCGTTCCAGATGGAGCGCATCGGCGCCAACCTCGGCGACCCGGCGGACCCGCTGGGCGGCAATTCCTGGGACCGGCTGTCCAGCGGCAGCTACGGCACGGTGTATTCGCGCACCGCCACCGCCATGCACCACCTGGAGTCGCTGGTGGGCACGCCGGCGCTGGAGCGCGCGATGAAGCTGTACTACGCGCGCTGGAAGTTCCGCCACCCGTCCATCGCCGACCTGCGCGACGCGCTGGCCGAAGGGACCGGCAAGCCTGCGATCGTGGACGGCGTGTTCGAGTCGTTCGTCTACGGCACCGGCAGCGTGGATGACCGCGTGTCCAGCATCTCCAGCCGCGAGGTCCTGCCGCTGCCGGGTTACCGGATGTACCGGGGCAAGCAGGTGCTGGTCGGCAGCAAGCAGATCGACAAGGCGATCGCGGACCGCCGCGCCGCCTGGAAGAAGGCGCATCCGGAGGCGAAGGGCGGCCAGGGCCCGTTCCCGTACCGGACGGTGGTGGTGGTGCGGCGCGACGGCGTGGCCGCGCCGCAGACCCTGCGGGTGGCGTTCGCCGACG
This sequence comes from uncultured Thermomonas sp., assembly GCA_946480065.1. The sequence continues at coordinate 7,432 of CAMLJA010000048.1, forward strand.
GCAGCCACCGCGACGTGCCCGTCACCACCCGGGCCAGCTGGCAGCGCTTCGTGTTCACCACCCCGGCCAAGGCGGTCTCGGCCCAGCTCGATCCCGACGACGTCGTCCACATGGACCGCTCGGAGCTGGACGACAGCCGCACGGTGGAGCCCGACGCCAGCGCCACCCGGCGGTGGTTCGGCGACTTCGCCGCGCTGCTGCAGTCCGTGTTCGCCCTGCTCACCTTCGCCTGAGGCGCCCCATGTCCACGACCCCGACTTCGCTTTCCACCGCCGCCGCCCTCGGCCGCGGCCTGCGCGGCGCCCTGCAGTGGCGGCTGTGGCTGCTGTGGGCGCTGGCCACCCTGGCCTGCGCGCTGCTCGGCGCGCTGCCCGCCTGGGGCTGGCTGTCCTCGCTGCTGGACCATTCGGTCCACGCCGGGGCGATCGCCGCCGGCACCGCGCCGGCACTGCTGGTCGAAGCCCTCACCGCCCGCGACGCGCCGCTGCCGCTGCTGGGCGCCAGCAGCCTGGGCGCCGGCCTGCTGATGCTGCTGGTGTCGCCGCTGCTGGCCGCGGCGACGGTGGCCGCGTTCCGCAGCCAGGCCCGCCCCGGCTTCGGCGACCTGCTGCGCGGCGCCATCGGCGAGTACGGGCCGATGCTGCGGATGCTGCTGTGGTCGGTGGTGCCGCTGGGCATCGCGCTGGCGGTGGGCGGCATGCTGCTGGGCGCCAACGCCGACGCGCACGAACACGCCGTGCTGGCCAGCGAGCTGGACACCGGCCGCCACCTGGCGCTGGCCGCCGGCGGCCTGCTGTTCCTGCTGGCGCACGCCGGGCTGGAAGCCGGCCGCGGCTGGCTGGCCGCCGACGGCCGCCTGCGCTCGGCGCTGAAGGCCTGGTGGCGCGGCATGCGCCTGCTGGCCCGGCGCCCGGTGGCGGTGCTGGCGGTCTGGCTGGTGACCACCGCGGCCGGGCTGCTGCTGGCGGCGCTGGTGCTGGCCCTGCGCCAGCGGGTGGACGCCAGCGGCATGGCCGGTTTCCTGGTGGCCCTGCTGCTGCCCAGCCTGGCGGTGGCCGCGCTGGCCTGGGGCCGGATCGCGCGCCTGTACGGCATGGCCGCGCTGGCCGCGGACCGCCACGCCCGGCGCTGAAGGCACGGCCGCCGTTCCGGTAACATCGGGCCCGGTCCACCGGGGGAACGGCATGGCCTTCTTCGACTTCCTCAGGCGCAGGGCGGCCGTGCCGCCCGCGCCCGTCTCGCCCGGCGCGGCGGATGACGCGCCGACTACGCCCCCCGCGGCCGCGGCGGACGGCGATCCGGCGCACGCCGGCCCGGAGCGGCGGCTGCGGCCGCGGCGCAACGCCCGCGCCGGCACCCGGGTGCTGGTGGTGGACGACTCGGCCACCATCGTGGCGCTGCTGCGGCGGATGCTGCTGCAGAACCACTGCGAGGTGCTGGAGGCGTTCGACGCCGAAAGCGGCATCGAGATCGCCCGCCGCGAAGTGCCCGACCTGATCTTCCTGGACATCGTGCTGCCCGGCATGGACGGCTTCAACGCCCTGCGCGCGCTGCGCCGCGACCCGGCCACCCGTGACGTGCCGATCATCATGATCAGCGGCAACGCGCAGGCCACCGAGCAGTTCTACGTCCAGCGCATCGGCGCCGACGACTTCATGAAGAAGCCGTTCTCCCGCGCCGAGGTCTTCAGCCGGATCGAGGCCCTGCTGGACGCCGGCGACGTGCCGCGGCACGCGGCCCGCACCGGCCCGCGCGCGGCGACCGAGGCCGCCGCGGCGGACTGAGGCTCAGGGCGAGGCGGCGGCGACCGGCGCCAGCCGCAGGTCCTGGAAGTCGAAGCTGAAGTCGGTCAGCGGCGACACCGGCTCCATCCGCACCTCGCGGATTTTTCCGTCAGGATCCAGCGCGAAGTTCACGAACGCGTCGGCGTTCAGGCTGCGGTCGCGCCAGCGCACGATGAAGCTGTCGTGCTGCCAGTGCTCGATGTCGCCCAGCAGCGCCGCGGTCTTGCCGAACTGCATCTCCAATCCCTTCGCGCCCTGGCGGATGACGACATCGCCGTACCACGGGTCGCGGTAGGTGCCGGCGTACTTGGCCAGCGGCAGCGACGGCCTGCTGCCGGCGTCGCGCGCGGCGAGGTGCTTCTTCCAGTCGGCGTCGGCGTTGCCCTGTGATTTCTCGAACGCGATGCCGTAGCCCTTCAGCCAGTCGTGGCCGCCGTTGCCCAGCATCATGTCCAGGGCTTCGTAGGTGATCGCGTTGAAGGCGACGCCGGCCTCGGCGCTGGTCAGCACCACCACGCCGATCTTCTCGTTCGGCAGCAGGGTCAGCCGCGACACCTGCCCCGGCCAGCCGCCGGTATGCCAGACCAGCTTGTGGCCGGCGTAGTCGGACAGGTACCAACCCTGCCCGTAGCCCAGGTAGTTCGGCGTCGCCGCGGCCAGCTCCGGGACCGATGGCTTGCCAACCGGGATCGGCGTCAGCACCGTCCACATCTCGCGCTGGCGCTGCTCGGAGAACAGGCGCTTGCCGCCACTGCCGGGAATCTCGCCGCCGGCCAGCTGCGCGTTCATCCACTTGGTCAGGTCGTGCACGCTGGAATAGATGCCACCCGCGCCGGACACGTTGCGCCAGGTGGTGACGCCGACCGGGCGCAGGTCCTTGAAGTCGAACTTGGCGTTGCCCAC
>CAMLJA010000049.1 GCA_946480065.1 uncultured Thermomonas sp.
GGGTTCCGCACCGAGGACGTGGCGCCCAACCTGCTGGCCGACGATGAAAGCGACCTGGCCTACCACGTGCACTGCCCGCGCCGGCTGCCGCACGGCCGCCCGGCGCCCGCGCTGCCGCCCGCGCCGCCGCCGCCGCGCTGGATCACCGCGGACGCGGTGCTGCCGGGCGACGCGGCACCGCCGGGCGAGTATGCCCACGTGTTCGCGCAGATGCAGGCGTTCAACCGCGACGTGCGCCGGCACGCCCAGGCGATCGCGCGCGGGGCGGCCTCGCTGCTGGACGAGGGCATGCCCGGCGAGCCGCCCGCCTACGTGCGCGGCATGGACGCGCTGTTCGGCGCCGCCGACTGGCTGGCGGTGCACTGCCGCCGCCGCGTCCACGCCGGGATGCTGCTGACCCACGCGCTGGCCGGCGGGATGGGCCTGGCCTTCATCCTGTATTCCGACCTGGACGCGCGCCGGCCGTACGTCGGCGCGTTCCTGCTGCTGTTCTGCCTGGGCGCGCTGGCGCGCTGGACCGCCGAGCGCCGCGAATGGCACCGCAAGTACCTGGACTACCGCGGCTTGGCCGAGGGCCTGCGGGTGCAGCTGTACTGGCGGCTGGCCGGCGTCGCCACCCCGCCCAACAGCAGCCTGGGCTACGACAGCTTCCTGCAGAAGCAGGACGTGGAACTGAGCTGGATCCGCCACGCCATGCGCGGCGCCGGGCTGCTGCGAGACGAGGCCTTCGCCGCGGACTCGGCGTGGCTGCGCTGGGTGGTGGCGCGCTGGATCGGGCCCGCGCAACCGGCGCCCGGCCAGCCCGGCGGGCAGATGGCGTATTTCCGCGGCGGCGTGCTGCATCGCGAACGCGCCTACCGCCTCACCACCCGGCTGGCGCAACTGGCGCTGGCCGGGGGCCTGGCCGGCGCCGCGGCGCTGCTGGTGGCCGGCGACCGCATGGCCGGCGGCTGGCGCAGCCAGCTGGTGCTGGCGATGGGCCTGCTGCCGCTGCTGGCCGGCATCCGCGAGGCGTTCTCTTACAAGAACGCGGACAAGGAGCTGATCAAGCAGTTCCGCTTCATGCGGCGGCTGTTCGAGAGCTGCCGGTGGCGGCTGGACCGCGCCGCCGACGACGCCGAGTGCCGGCAGCTGCTGCACGCGCTGGGCGGCGCCTGCCTGGAGGAGCACGCGGAGTGGATCCTGCTGCACCGCGAACGCCCGCTGGAGGGGGCCGCGGTGGCCGGTTGATCGCCACGGCGGCGTTGGTCACAGGGCCGGCCGCCCGGGCCGCGCCCGGAGGTGGCGATGCGCTACCGCGCGTTCATCAGCTACAGCCATGCCGATGCGCGCCGGGCGGCGCAGCTCCACCGCCAGCTTGAAGGCTATCGCCTGCCGAAACGGCTGCGCGGCGGCAGCGGCCTGCACGGCCCGCTGCCCGAGCGCCTGGCCCCGATCTTCCGCGACCGCGACGACCTGCCCAGCGCCGGGCAGCTGGGTCCGCAGATCGAGGCGGCGCTGGCGGAATCGGAAGCGCTGGTGGTGGTCTGCTCGCCGGCCGCCGCGCGCTCGGCCTACGTCGACGCCGAGATCCGCGCGTTCAAGCGGCTCGGCCGCGGCGAGCGCATCTATGCGTACATCGTGGAAGGCGAGCCGCACGCCGGCGGCGCGCGCGAATGCTTCCCGCAGGCGCTGCGGCACGACCCCGACCCCGACGCGCCGGGCGGCGAGCGCCCGGCCAACCCGGTGGCGGCGGACGCGCGCCCTGCCGGCGACGGCAGCGCGTTGGCCCTGCTCAAGCTGCTGGCCGGGCTGTTCGGGCTGCCGCTGGACGCGCTGCGGCAGCGCGAGGCGCAGCGCCGCCACCGGCGCACCGCGGCGATCGCGGCGGTCGCGGTGGCGGTGATGCTGGTGACCAGCGTGCTGGCGCTGCAGGCCACGGTGGCGCGCAAGGCGGCCGAGCGCCGGCAGAAGCAGGCGGAAGCGCTGGTCGGCTTCATGCTGGGCGACCTCAACGACAGGCTGTCGGAAGTCGGCCGGCTGGACATCCTCTCGGCCGTCAACGACAAGGCCATGGCCTACTTCCAGTCGCTGCCGGCGACCGACCTCACCGACGAGTCGGTGGAGCAGCGCGCCAAGGCGCTGGTCAAGATCGGCAGCGTGCGCATCGAGCAGGGGCAGCTGGATGCCGCGCTGGAGAGTTTCCGCGCCGCCGAATCGCTGGCCGCCCCGCTGGCCCGGGCCGCACCGGAGAACCTCGCGCGCCAGCTCGCGCATGCCGACATCCTGGCCTTCATCGGCACCACCCACTGGTACCGCGGCGACCTGGCCGGCGCGCAGCGCGCGTTCGACGCCGCGCACGCGGTGCTGGCCGCCGCCCGCCCGGCGGCCCCCGACAACCCGCAGCTGCTGTTCCAGCTCTCCACCGTGGACAACAACAACGGGCACGTGCTGGAAAGCCGGGGCCAGCTGGCCCAGGCCACCACGCGCTACCGCCGCATGCTGGAGGCCAGCCGCCGGCTGGCCGCGCTGGGCCCGCGCAATGCCACCTGGCAGCAGCAACTCGGGCTGGCGCACAACAACCTGGCCAAGATGGCGCTGCTGCGGGGCGACCTGGCCGGCGCGATCGCCGGCTATCGCGCCGACGTCGCCATCCAGGCGGCGCTGGCCGCGCGCGACCCACGCAACAATTCGCAGCGCGAGCGCGTGCTGCTCTCGCGCGCCACCCTCGGCCGCACCCTGGCCCTGGCCGGCGCGCTGGAGGAAGGCAGCGCGCTGCAGCGGCAGGCGCTGGACGAGGCGGAGCGGCTGCACGCGATGGAACCCGCCAGCACCGGCTTCCAGTACGACGTCGGCCTCTACGCCCTGCAGCGCGCGAAGGTGGAGCGCCGGCGCGGCCGCGCGGCCGACGCCCAGCGGCTGGTGCGGCGCGCGCTGGAGGTGCTGGGAGCGATGGTGGCGGCCAACCCCGACCAACCTGCCCTGCGGCGCGACCTCGCGGAGGCGATGACCGAGCAGGCCGTGCAGCGGACGGCCCGCGGCGACCGCGACGGGGCGATCGCGCTGCTGCAGCCGGCACTGGAGGCACTGGCGCCGCAGCTGGCGGAGAGCCCGCAGGAACGCGGCACCGTGCTGGCCACGGTGGACGCCATGCTGCGGCTGGCGGCGCTGTCGGACCCGGCGCCGCGCCGCCGGCTCTGCGAACGCGCGTTCGCGGCCATCGAGGGCCAGCAGTCCGGGCGCGACGATCCGCGGCTGCTCGCCCTGCGCGCCGACGCCCTGCTCCAGCTCGGGCGCATGCCCGAAGCCCTGGCCGTCTCCGCGCGCCTGCGCCAGACCGGCTACCGCGACCCGGCGCTGGCGGACCGGCTTGCCGCGCCACCTGCGGGATCGCCACCCCACAACGCCGACGCGGGAACGCCGGCGCCATCGGCACGGATGCAGACCCCGAGGATCCGACCATGACCAAGACCCTGCACGTCTCGCTCGACACCTCCGTCTCCCCGCCGGCCCTGCGCATCGAACAGCACGGGCTGGTGCACGTGGACAAGGAGCACGCCTCGCAGGCGATCGCCTGGCAGCTCACCGGCGCCCTGGCCGAGGGGCGCTTCGCCAGCCCCGGGTTCCGCTGGCGGGTCGCCCCGCCGGCCGGCATCTTCGGCGCGCCCACGCCCGCCGGGAACGGCAAGTCGCTGTCGATCGACGACCACCACCCGGATGCCGCCAGCGACGGCGAATGGCCCTACGAACTGCGGGTGGACTACCAGGGTGTCACCTATACCTGCCCGTCCGACGGCAGCGCCCCGGACGCCGGCGCCCGGGTCCAGGCCGCGGCCACGCTGGTGCGCGACCCGATCATCATCAACCACTGAGCGCCGCTGCGTCGGCCAGGCCCGCACCGCGGCGCCAGCCGTCAGTCGGGAGGCTCCGCGCCCGCCGCCGGCGCCGTCCTGCGGAGGGTGAGCCGCGACACTTCCGGCGGCACGCCCAGCCGCACCGGCAGGATGCTGGTGCCGATGCCGGGCGTCACGAACAGCGTGCGGCCGCCGTCGTGGATGATCCCGCGCAGGCGGTTGGAATGCGGATCGAAGCCGCCGATCCGCAGCCACCGCGGCAGCGGGTCGATCTGGCCGCCGTGGGTGTGCCCGGCCACGGTCAGCGCCGCGCGTTCGGGAATCCTGCGCAGCAGCGCCGGCTCGTGGGTCAGCGCCACCACCGCCGCGCCGTCCGGGATCGCGGCGAAGGTGCCGGCCACGTCGGGGCGGCCCTCCAGCAGGTCGCCCAGCCCGGCCAGCCAGAACCGGCAGCCGCCGACCCGCACCGGCACGGCGCGGTTGTCGATCATCCGCACGCCGGCGGCGGCGAACGCGCGCGACACCCGCCCGCCGTCCTTCCACCAGTCGTGGTTGCCCAGCACCGCATAGACCGGCTTGCGCGCGGTGAGCGGGCGCAGGTGCGCGGCGATGGTCTCCGGCGGCACGAACGTGCCCGCCAGCACGCTGAGGATCACGTAGTCGCCGCTCATCAGCACCACCGGCGCGTCGCTGTCGGCCAGCGCGCGCACCCAGCGGTCGAGCTGCGGCAGGCCGTTGCGCGGCGAGCCGGTGTGGGTGTCGCCCACCACGTCCACCCGCAGGCCGTCGCAGGCGGCCGGCCAGCGCGCCAGCGCCACGCTGTAGTCGCGCAGCACCAGCCGGCCGGGCTCGACGTAGGCACCATCCACCAGCAAGCCGAGCCCCAGCACGAAGGCCAGCCACGCCAGCCGCTGGCGGCGCGAACGCAGCAGCCGCCGGATCAGGCGGATGCGCCGTCCTCCCGCGCATGGCCGTCGGGCAGCTTCCGCTCCTCGCGCAGCAGGCGCAGCGCGCTGGCGGTCATGACCCCGGCCGCGGCCAGCCCCACCCCGAACACGACGTGCGACCCCAGCGCGGACAGCGCCTTGTAGAGCCACGAGAAGCTGATCTCGCCGCCGCGGTAGAACGCGGTGTCGATGGCCGCGCCGGCCTTGTACCGCCACTGCCGGTTGACCCGGGTGTAGATGGTCTCGCGGCCCGGCTTCATCAGCGAGAACTCGTTGGAGCGGGTCACCACCTGGACGATGCCGACCACGATCGGCAGCGGGGAGGCGGTCAGCACCGCGAAGCCCAGCAGCAGGGCCGCCATCGGGATCAGCAGCACCGGCGCCAGCCCGAAGCGCGACAGCAGCCAGCGGGTGGCGAACAGCTGCACGACCAGCGTCAGCACGTTCACCGCGATGTCGATGCCGGCGTAGTACGCGGTGCGCGCCTCGGCGGTGGCGAACGCGGTGCGCGCGATCTCCGCCTGCTGGTTGTAGAGCAGCTGGCCCACCCCCACCCCCAGGAACACCATCGCCGCCAGCCAGCGCAGCAGGGGTTCGCTGGCGATCAGCTTGAGGCCGGCGAGGATGTCGCCGCCCATGGCGCTCTCGTTGTCCCGCCCCAGCCTGGATTCGCGCTGCACCGCCCGGCGCCGCAGGCGGAACAGGCACAGCATGCACACGGCCAGGAATCCCGCCGACACCAGCATCAGGTTCGCCAGGCCCACCCGCTCGGCCAGGGTGCGGGTGATGATCGGGCCGGTGAACGCGCCGATGGTGCCGGCCGCGCCGATGTAGCCGTAGTACTTGCGCGCCTCCTCGCTGGTGAAAACGTCGGCCATGAACGACCAGAACACCGAGACCGAGAACACGTTGAAGACCGTGACCCACAGGAAGAACGCCATGCCGCGCCCGGCGACGTCGCTGTTGAACAGCACGTAGAACCCCAGCAGGCAGGCGATGAAGAAGCCGAACAGCGCCGGCAGGAACACCCGCCGCGGGAACCGGCTCACCAGCGCGCCGTAGACCGGCTGCGCGACCAGGATCAGCAGGAACGTGCAGCTGGCCAGCACCTGCAGCACCAGCTCCTTCAGCGGGAAGCCGCGCGCGGCGAAGAACTCGATCAGCACCGGCGGGAACACCGCCTCCACCTCGCTGGACGCCCCCATCGCGTCGCGCACCGGCCTGAGCACGTAATAGCCGCTGAGCAGGCAGAAGAAATACAGGAACGACCACAGCAGCGGCGGCGATTCCGCCAGCGCGGCCCTGAAGCGTCCGATGCGGCCACTGCTGGCGCCCTGCGTCATTCCCGATCCCGGCCGGTGCGGCGATGCGCAACGGTAACCGCAGCCGCACGGGCGCGCCAGCCGCGCGCAGAGCAATTGCTCTAGCGCGGGCGCATACGGTCGGACGCTCCTCGCCGCGGGACGGGCCGTGCAGCCTTACGACTACATCATCATCGGCGCCGGCTCGGCCGGCTGCGTGCTGGCGAACCACCTGAGCGAGGACCCCGCGGTCCGGGTCCTGCTGCTGGAAGCCGGCCCGCGCGACTGGCATCCCTTCATCCACATGCCCGCCGGCCTGGCCAAGCTGGTCAACCGCAAGGGCGTGAACTGGGACTACGACACCGCGCCCGAGCCGCAGCTGGACGGGCGCCGGCTGTGGTGGCCGCGCGGCAAGGTGCTGGGCGGCTCGAGCTCGATCAACGCGATGTGCTACGTGCGCGGCGTGCCCGCCGACTACGACGGCTGGGCGGCGGTCGCCCCCGGCTGGGACTGGGCCACGGTGCTGCCCTACTTCCGCCGCGCCGAAGGCAACAGCCGCGGCGCCGACGCCCTGCACGGCGGCGACGGCCCGCTCGCGGTCAGCGACCTGCGCCACCACAACCCGCTGTCCGAGGTCTTCATCGCCGCCGCGAACCAGGCCGGGATCGGGTCGAACCACGACTTCAACGGCCCGGGCCAGGCCGGCGTGGGCCTGTACCAGGTCACCCAGCGCGACGGCGCGCGCTGCTCCGCCGCCGTCGCCTACCTCGCCCCGGCCAGGCGGCGGCCCAACCTGACCGTGCACACCGGCGCGATGGTCGAGCGGATCGCCTTCGACGGCCGGCGCGCCAGCGGCGTGCGCTATGCGCTGCGGGGCAGCCCCGCGCAGGCGCGGGCCGCGCGCGAGGTGATCCTGTGCGGCGGGACGATCAATTCGCCGCAGACGCTGATGCTGTCGGGCATCGGCCCCGCCGACGAACTGCGCAGGCTCGGCATCGACGTGGTCCACGACGCGCCAGGCGTGGGCGGCAACCTGCAGGACCACCTGGACATCTGCACCCTTCGCCACGCCACCCGGCCGATCACCTACGACCGCATCAACGAGCCGAAGATGGCGTTCGACTACTACCTGCGCGGGCACCGCGGCGCCGGCAGCAGCAACATCGCCGAGGCCGGCGGCTTCTGGCGCTCGCCGCTGGCGCAGGACGGGCGCTGCGACGTGCAGTTCCACTTCGTCCCGGCGATGCTGGACGACCACGGCCGCCACCGCCTGCCCGGCGACGGCTACACCCTGCACGCCTGCTTCCTGCGCCCGCGCAACCGCGGCCGGGTGTCGCTGGCCAGCGCGCGCCCCGGCGACAAGCCCGTCATCCGGGCCAACTACCTGTCCGATCCCGACGGCTTCGACCTGCGGATGATGGTGGAGTGCGCGAAGGTCTCGCGCGAGATCTTCGCCCAGCCCGCCTTCGACCCCTACCGCGGCGCCGCGATCTTCCCCGCCCGCGACGACCTGGACGATGCCGCGCTGGCGGCCTTCGTCCGCGCCAAGGCGGAGTCGGTCTACCACCCGGTGGGCACCTGCCGGATGGGCGGGGACGACGACGCCGTGGTCGACCCCAGCCTGCGCGTGCGCGGCGTGGACGGCCTGCGCGTGGTCGACGCCTCGGTGATGCCAAACCTGCCCGGCGGCAACACCAATGCGCCCACCATCATGATCGCGGAGCGCGCGGCCGACCTGATCAAGGCCGCCTGACCGCGGCATCCCGGTCGCGAGGCACGACCGGACGCGGGCGGCGGCCGGCCTCAGGCCTGCTCCAGCAGCGGCGGCAGCGGGCAGTGCAGCACGCCGCAGATGGTGCGCAGCAGCTCGGCCTCGGCCACGCTGACGCGGCCGTCGTGGCCCACCGCGTCGGTCACCGCCTCCACCACCGCCTGCTTGGCCAGCGGGTCCAGCGCGTCCAGTGGTTCCCACACCGCGTCCAGCGCCTGCGCGCCATCGGCGGGCGGCGCATAGGGCAGGTGGTCGCGGGGGAGCACGCGCTGCATGCCGGCCAGGTAGGCGCGGCGCGCCGAGGCCTCGTCCGCATGCCCGGCCTGCGCCACCACCGCCAGCAGGGTGGCGAACTCGCGGCGCACGCCGCCCGGCTTGCGGCGGCCGAAGCGGGCGTGGCGCGCGGGCTCGAGCGCCTCGCGCACCTGCACCGCCAGCAGCCGGCCCAGGCAGTATTCGAACAGCGAAACCCGGCCGTCGGCGTGGACCACCGCGTGCACCGTGTCCAGGAACGTGTCCAGCTCCGGGCGCGGCCGCTGGCGCAGCACCGGGAACGCCAGCGCGGCCAGCGGCAGCCGCAGCATCGGGTGCAGGTCGGCGGTGAGCTGCTGGTGGATGCGCTCGGCGTGGTCGGCGGCGCCAGCGCCCAGGCGCGCGGCGATGTCCTCGCGCTGCAGCGCAGCCACGCCCTCGTCGTCGGCCAGCAGCAGCGCCAGCAGCAGCGGCATCGCGGCGTCGCGGCGGCGGGCGAGGTCGCGCAGCGCTTCCGGGATCGCATCGACGATGGCGGCGGCGCGGCGGTAATCGTCGGCCGCCGGGGTGGCGACCTGCGCCGCCACCATCGGCGCGGTGACGGTGATTTGCTGGCGCGCGCCGGGCAGTGCCGTCGCCGGTCCGCCGTCCAGGCCCAGCGCCGCGTCCTCGCGCAGGCCGTCCGGGGGCGCCGCCGCCCAGCGCGCCTGCAGCCGGGCGAGCTCCTCGCCGCGGAACGACGGGTCCAGCGCCTGGATCCGCTGCAGGATCGGGGGATGGCTGGCGAACAGGCTGGACAGCCCGGTGCCGTCGCCGAACAGCATGTGGCTGACTTCCTCGGCATCGCCGCGGTCGTTGAGCAGCGCGCCCTCGTGCAGGCCGGCGATCTTCTTCAGCGCGCCGGCCAGGCCCGCGGTCTGGCGGGTGAACTGCACGGCGCTCGCATCGGCCAAGGCCTCGCGGGTGCGGCTCACCCCGGCCTTGATCAGGCGGCCGAAGAACAGGCCCACGTAGCCCACCGCCATCGCCACCAGCGCCGCCACCAGCACCGCGCCGGCGCCCTTGTTGCGTCCGCTGAAGCGGCCGTGCCAGAGGATCTTGCGGCCGATCAGGCCGATCATCAGGATCCCGAACAGCACCCCGATCAGGCGGATGTTCAGGCGCATGTCGCCGTTGAGGATGTGGCTGAACTCGTGCGCGATCACGCCCTGCAGCTCGTCGCGGTTGAGCCGGTCCAGCGCGCCGCGGGTCACCGCCACCGCGGCGTCGGAGGTGGTGTAGCCGGCGGCGAAGGCGTTGATGCCGGCCTCGTGCTCCAGCACGAACAGCCGCGGCACCGGCACGCCGGAGGCGATGGCGATCTCCTCCACCACGTTGCGCAGCCGCCGCAGGCCGGGGTCGGTGGCGTCCTCGGGAACCGGCGTGCCGCCCATCTGCAGCGCCACCTGCTCGCCGCCGCCGCGCAGGCTGGCGATGCGGTACAGCGAGCCCAGCGCGATCACCGCCAGCGTGCCCAGGGTGGCGAACGCCAGCGCACCCGGGTTGCCGCGGGTGGCCACCCACGCGGCGGCATCCACCGCCAGCACGATCCCCGCCACCGCCAGCGCGAACAGCAGCACCAGCCGGGTGGAGGTGCGCCGCGCCGCGGCCTGGTGCTCGAAGAAGTTCATCGCGCGCCTGTGCCCGCGCCCGCTCGAACGCGGGCGGCGGGAATCAGAACTGCACCTTCGGCGCTTCCCGGACCTGCGCCTGCCTGTCCGCCGCGATCTCCAGCAGGGTGGCGGGCTGGAAGCCGAACATCCCGGCGAACACGCTGTTCGGGAACACCTCGCGCTTGTTGTTGTAGGCCATCACCATGTCGTTGAAGGCCTGCCGCGCGAACGCGACCTTGTTCTCGGTGCTGGTCAGCTCCTCGGTGAGCTGCATCATGTTCTGGTTGGCCTTGAGGTCCGG
>CAMLJA010000050.1 GCA_946480065.1 uncultured Thermomonas sp.
CACCGAAGGGGCGCGATGCCCGCGTCGATCACCCCTCGATTTCCGGGTACCGCGACGCCAGCATCTGCGCGATGAGATGCCGCTGGTCCGCGTCCAGCCGCTCCGGCGCCCAGGCCATGAAGTCCGCGCCCTTCCCCATCGGGCTGAACACCACCACTCCCGCGCGCTTCCCCGCCTCGTCCCGCTCCACGAACCATCCAGGCAAGGCCACCGCCGGGATCACCGGTACCTCGCGCTGCAGCCTGTCTCGTAGAAAACGCCGCAGCCACTGCGCCTGCTGGACCGCCTGCTCCAAGGGTGCCTTGGTCCGGAAATCCGGAAAGCGCAGGCCTGTCCCGTCGTAAGCCACGCGGTGCAGCCCTTCGGTCCTGTCGCCGCTTGCCTTGGGCTTGCGGAAGGACTTTGTCTCCACCGCAAAAACGCCCCGCGGTGCGACCACCACGTGATCGATATTGAAGCCTTCGCACGGCAAGTCGTGGAGTACGGCGCAACCCTGCACCCCCAGTCGGTTGAGCTGCATGCCGGTGACGCGTTCCGCCAGCAGGCCATCGCGTGCGGACTGTCTGGCGGTTAGATGACGGTGGAAACTCACCAGTCCGTAAGCGAACAGCAGCAGCGCAGCGAGACAGAAGATGATTGCGCTTCCATCCCACCTAATCCGGTCCGGAGGCACACGCTGCAGCGCCCAGGCAAGCAGCATTATCGGGAACGCGAAGTACATGACCATGACTGCGAGCAGCATGTTTTCCTGGCTGTCGGCGACGCGCTCCACCAGCTGCTGGCCGGGGACGTGGCCCACCTGCTTGCGTCGCAGCGGAGAACGGCGCTCCTGGCGGCGGCGCATGTAGCGCATGACAACGACGCAGACCACGGCCAAAGTAATCGATATGGCGAAGGCCGCGAGCATCAGATTTGTAGCCATCATGCGCCCCTAGGCATCTTTAGTCCGTCGCAGACACGGCGGCGGCGGCGGCGAGCGACTCGCGCAAATGTGACTGCAGCGAAGGATCGCAGCAGTACACGTAGCAACCCTTCATCCCGCGCGTCATGAGGGTCCTGTAGGTATTTCGGATGATCCTGTCGACGCGCGCCTGGGTCGCTTGCGGGTCCGATTTCATCAATGTCTTCCAGCCGCGGATGGTGCGGTCCTGGGTCGATCGCGCACTCGGCTCCGTATCGATGTGACCGTCCCTGAAGACCAGGTCAGGGCCGATGATGACCCCCACGTAGTCGAGCTCCAGACCCTGGCAGGTATGGATGCAGCCCACCTCGTCTATCGACCCGGGCGCCACCATCCAGAGGCTGCCGTCCTTGTCCAGGTTCCATCGCTTTCGATAACCGGCAAGCTCGATATCGAAGGCGTCCGGATTCTTCTTGCTTGCCCAGTCCCAGCAATAACCCGCGACCATCCTTGCCTTGTTGGCCGCCAGGTTCTTCCTGGCGATCACGTCATGCAGCTCCGCCGGGGAATCGAACAGGCGGAAGTCGAAACTGTCCGGATCGAAGCGCTCGTTCGCCGTCTCGCGGATGCCCAGCAAGGCGTCCAGCCAGGCCAGGTAACCGTCCGAGCCGCTGCACCGGAACTGGGAAGCAAGCTCCAGCTGGGTCACTTCCGCACCCAGCGCGGTCGCCCACCGGTGCAACTCCCCGCTGTGGCCGATGTCGCTCAAGGTGACGACCTGGTCGTCGTCCACGAACAGCACCGTGCAGTTCGCGGAATTGATGATTTCCTTGACTTGGTTCTCGCCCAGGTTGCCGTACATCCCCGAATGACGGTTCAGGCGGTGGGCTTCGTCCACCACCAGGGTGTCGAACGCCGCGGCCGGCGTCTCCACGAAGGCGCCGGAGCCACTGAAGAAGTTGTCGATCAGCACTTTCTTGAACTCGCCGCGGAGCTTTTTCTTGTAGACACTGCGCGGGGCGGCGTTCTTGGACACGTACTTGGTCAACAGCCCTTGCCGGGTGAGTTCGACCAGCAGGTTGATCGCCACGACCGATTTCCCGGTTCCCGGGCCGCCCTGGACGATGACGACCTTCTTCCTGCCGGGGGCGGCCGTGCGCGCATTGGCCATCGCGGTCTCGTAGACGACCTTCTGGTCGTCCACCAGCACGAACTCGCGACTGCCCTTGAGCATCTTCACCATGCTGTCCGCGAGCATCTTGGAAGGCCGGATGCGCCCGTGCTCGATGCGTACCAGCAGGTCCGCCCGGTCCCCGAGTTTCAGGTGCCGCTTGATGAAGTCCCGCAGGCTGCGTCGCTCCTCCTCGCCCTTCAGGAAGACCGGGGCCTGCTCGATGTAGGGCGCGTAGTGCGGGTGGTTGATAACCCCGTCGTCGGGGTGGTTGTGGAGGTAGGCGCAAGGCCGCAGGTCGATGCCGCCTTCGTGCACCGCTTCGTTGAAGCCCTCCAGCAACGCCGCGTACGACCACGCCTGGTAGGACGGATGCGGGCCCTCCGATTCCCGTGCCCCGCCGCGTCGCGCGACGATGATCCCGTCCTTTGGCGAGAACGTGGACGAAGACCACTGCTTGAGTTCGATGATGACCACCTTGCCGGTGGCGTCATCGGACGTGCCCGAGAGCAGGAAATCGATGCGCTTCGCGGTTTGCGGGATTCCGAATTCGATGCCCACGCCCGCATCCGCGGGGATGTCGTCGTCACCCAGGACCAGCGCCATTTCCTTCAGCGAAGCCCGCCATGCCCTCAGTTCGGCCTCGGGGGCGTAGCGTCCGGTCTGCTTCAGGAAAGCCCTGACGATCGCGTATTCGATCCCGAGATCGGCGGTATCGCGCAGGAAGTCGGATTTAGTCGCCCGGTAGACGATCACGCGGTATGTCCCCGTCGAAAGGCGATGCCATGGCCGGCACCCCGGCGGGCTTTACCCGACTCCTGTTCCTTGCCGGCCATGTCTCCTCCCCTTGCCGGAGGCTACCGCAGGACCTGCCTGCATCCAACCCGCGCAGGCTCCGGCTGCATCGCGATGTGGCCCGTGCCCCGCAGATTCCACGCGTGGCGTCAGGGCCGCTTGCGGGGCGCCTTCGCTGCCTTCCTGGCCGGCTTCGCCTTCTTCGCCGCGCCCGCCTTCTTCGGCTTCGGCGCGGGCATCAGGGCGGCGGTTTCCAGCAGCAGTTGGCGCAGGCGGTCGGCGTCGTCCAGCAGTTCGTCGGCCACGGGGTAGTCCTTGGCGCCGGGGTACGGCGGGCGCTGCGGCAGGCCGGGGGCCAGGCGGGCGGCGGCGGCCGACGGCTTGACGAACAGGCTGTTGTCGCAGGCGAAGGCCACCACCTTGTCGTCCACGTACAGGGCGAACTCCCCGAACATGCAGCGGTGGGCCAGGCGGGCGCCGAGGGCGGCCTGCTCTTCGATGTAGGCGATGAAGTCGGCGTCGGTGGCCATGGCGCGGGCCCGTGTTGGCGGTGGACCGCCACCATAGCGCGCCGTTGGCGTGGATCACCCGCCGCCGCGCCCCTGGCAAACGGAACGCAGGCGACGCGGCGCCGGCAGCACGTCCAGGGCGTGCCGCGCGAACGCCACGCCGCCTGCGCAATCGAACCGGTCGAACACCAGCACCGTAGCCGCCGGCCGCCGGCACCGGGACGAGGGGCGCGGCGTGTTACCACGCCAGCCGCCGCCGCGGACATCGGCGCGCTTACAGCATCTTGTCGCGCGCCTGCTCCGCGCGGGAGGCGCCGATGGCGGTCTCCACCTGCTTCACCTCTTCCGGCGGCGGCAGCACGGCGGGGAAGCCCAGCGCCTGGATCCACAGTTCGCGGGTCCAGCCGGTGGTGTGGTAGAGGTGGTGGTCCTCGTCTTCCTCCACCGCCTCGTAGGCCTGCTTCAGGACCGAGGCCGCCTCGCCCTTGGCGTGCTTGGCCACGTGGCCGAGCAGCTCCCAGTTCATGTGGTCCTTGGTTTCGGCCAGCACCACGCATTCGCCGGCCACCAGCTCCGCGCCGGCCGGGTCGGCGCTCTTCATCGCCATCTCGATGGCCATCAGCAGGGCCTTGCCCAGGTGGGCCACCACCTCGCGGCCGGGGCTGCGCGCCTCCGGGTCCAGGCCCAGCTGGGCGAAGACGGTCAGCAGCACCTGCTCGTGGGTGCGGGTCTGGTCCAGGTATTCCTGCCATTCCTTGCGCAGGTCGTCGTTCTGCGCGGCCTGGATGGCGGCGGTGTAGATGCGGATGCCGCCGCGCTCGGTTTCGAGCGCCTGCAGCAGCAGGTCGTTGAGGCGGGTGTCGTCTTGCGCGCGCTTGGCCATCCTGGCGGTCTCCGTGGGGGGAGACCGCACGCTAGTCCCGGCGCCGTGGTGGCGGTGCGAAGCCGGCCCATTCAGGCGCGCGGCCGCGCGGGGTCAGCCGTCGCAGCCGTCCAGCTTCAGGGTCTGGCCGGGGCGGATGGCGAATTTCGGCGCCTTCAGCCGGTTGGCGCGGGCCAGCCCGGCCACGGTGCAGCCGAACTTGCGGGCCACGCCGGTGAGGGTTTCGCCGCGCTGCACGGTGTAGGTGGCGGGCTTGGCCGGCGCCGGCGGCGGGACCGGGGCGGCATCCGCCTCCGGGGCGGTGCTGACCGGGCCGATCCGCACCAGCGCGGCCTGCACGTTGCTTTGCACCAGCTCCTTCGCCAGCTGCGCGCGCTTGCCGCCGCGGCAGTTGAAGCGGTACAGCCAGGCGATGCGGGAGGTGGCGCTGAGCACGGTGCCGGCGGGCATGGTGCTGTCCGGCTCCCAGCGCGGGTTGAGGTTGCGCAGCGCGCGCATGTAGCCGTCGCGCGAGCCCCAGTTGCCCAGGCAGATGGTGAGTTCGTAGATGGAGGCCGGCTGCGCCAGCTGGATGGTGGCCGGGCGCGTGCTGACGCGCGGCCAGCGGATGCCGTAATCCCTTGGATGCAGGAACAGCCACGCCGCGGCGATCACCATGGGGACGTAGTCCTTGGTCTCGGCCGGGAACTGGTTGTAGACGTCCACGTCCCAGAAGCTGCGGCCGCCGGTGTCGCGGAACACGCGCAGGGCGCGGCCCTCGCCGCCGTTGTAGCCGGCCAGCGACAGCTCCATGCTGTTGTTGAGTTCGGCCATGCGCTCGCTCAGGTACTCGGCGGCCGCGTCGGCGGCGGCGCGCGGGTCGTAGCGGGTGTCGAAGCCGGTGGCGTCCGGGCCCAGGCCGAAGCGGCGGCCGGTGGCGGGCATGAACTGCAGCGGGCCCACCGCGCCGGCGCGCGAGCCGGCGTGCACCTTGCCGTTGGACTCCTTGGCCAGGATGCCGAACAGCAGCGCCTCCGGCAGGCCGCGGCGCTTGAACGCGGGCGACATCTGCTGCTGCAGGTAGCGGTAGTTCTCGTAGCTGTCCATCAGCGCCGGCCGCATGTCGGTGAGCCAGCGGCGGATGCCGGCCTGCACCGCCGGGTTGAACTGCACCATGCGCACGAAGCGCTGGCCGTCCTCGCCCAGCAGGGCCGCGGCCTCGGCGCCGTCGGGGACGTCGGCGGCGGGGAAGTCGGCCTCGTCGATGGGGTTGTCCTCGCCCTCGTCGAACATGGTTTCGTCGAAGCGCGGGGTGGCCTTGAGCAGGCGCTCGTAGGTTTCCAGCATGGCCGAGGGCGCGCAGCCGCGCTGCTGCGCGCAGGCGTCCACCACCTGCTTCATCTCCGCCAGCGCGGCGGTGGTGGCGGCGGCCGCGGCCTCCTCGTCCTCGGCCAGCATGGCGTCGCGGTAGCGCTTCTCGGCGGCAGCCATGCGCTGCTGCAGGGCGGCCACGGCGGCCTGGTCGCGGCGGGAGGCGGCGTGGGCATCGGGCGCGGACAGGGCCGCGAAGACGGTCAGGGCGAGCGCGGCGAGCGCCGGCTGCAGGCGTGCGGGCATCGTGGGGGGACACGTGTGCGGGGCAGCGCAGGGTAGCCGCCCGGTGCGCGCGGGGGCAACCGCCGCACCCACCTGGCCGCGCCGCGGCATCGCATAGAATCCGGACATCCCGCCGCCCTAAGGACGCCCATGGACCCCATCTTCGTCGGCAAGGCCGTCACCACCGAGACCGGCGGCCCCGTGGTGCTGCTGCCGAAGTACGGCAACCGCCACGGGCTGGTGGCCGGCGCCACCGGCACCGGCAAGACGGTGACGCTGATGACGCTGGCGGAAGGCTTCAGCCGGATCGGCGTGCCGGTGTTCCTGGCCGACGTGAAGGGCGACGTGGCCGGGCTGGCGGTGCCGGGCACCACTGGCGAGAAGCTGGCCGCGCGCATCGCCCAGCTGGGCATGACGGACTACCGCAACGAGGCCGCGCCGGTGGTGTTCTGGGACCTCTGGGGCAAGCTGGGCCACCCGGTGCGGACCACCGTGAGCGAGATGGGCCCCACCCTGCTGGGCCGCATCCTGGAACTGAACGACACCCAGGCCGGGGTGCTGGACATCGTGTTCAAGCTGGCCGACGACCGCGGCCTGCTGCTGCTGGACCTGGAGGACCTGCGCGCGCTGCTGGGGCTGATCGCCGAGGAGCGCAAGGACATCAGCACCTCCTACGGGCTGGTCAGCGCGCCGTCGATCGGCGCCATCCAGCGCGCGCTGCTGCGGCTGGAGCAGGAAGGCGCGGACCTGTTCTTCGGCGAGCCGGCGCTGGAGCTGGCGGACCTGATGCGGACCACGCCCGACGGCCGCGGGGTGATCAACATCCTGGCCGCCGACCAGCTGGTAATGAAGCCGAAGCTGTATTCCAGCTTCCTGCTGTGGCTGCTCTCCGAGCTGTTCGAGGCGCTGCCGGAAGTGGGCGACCTGGACAAGCCGAAGCTGGTGTTCGTGTTCGACGAGGCGCACCTGCTGTTCGACGACGCGCCGCCGGCGCTGCGCCAGCGGATCGAGCAGGTGGTGCGGATCATCCGCTCCAAGGGCGTGGGCGTGTACTTCTGCTCGCAGTTCCCCGACGACGTGCCGGACGAGATCCTGGGCCAGCTGGGCAACCGCTTCCAGCACGCGCTGCGCGCCTATACCCCGCGCGACCAGAAGGCGGTGAAGACCGCGGCGGAAACCTTCGTGGCCAACCCGGCGCTGGACGTGGCCAAGGCCATCGGCCAGCTGGGCGTGGGCGAGGCGCTGGTGTCCACGCTGCAGGACAAGGGCGTGCCGATGCCGGTGGAACGGACCCTGGTCGCGCCGCCGCGCTGCCGGATGGGCGCCATCACCGATGCCGAGCGCATGCAGGTGCGCGCCGGCAGCCCGGTGGGCATGAAGTACGACACCCGCGTCGACCGCGACTCCGCCGCCGAGCTGCTGGCGCAGAAGGCCGAGGCGAAGGCGGTGCAGGCGCAGGCGCCGGCCGCGAAGGCCAACGGGGAAGCGGAAGGCGGCTTCGGCAAGGCCGTCAACGAGTGGCTGTTCGGCTCCACCGGGCCGCGCGGCGGCAAACGCGACGGCATCGTGCAGCAGGTCGCCCGCAACGAGGCGCGTCGCCTCGGCACCAGGGTGCTGCGCGGCGTGCTGGGCGGCATCTTCGGCGGCCGGCGCTGAGCCGCTTCCCTTCCTTTCCCCACGACTCCCCGAGGTCTTCCATGCACGCACGCGCCCTCGCCCTTGCCATCGCCGCCCTGGCCGCGCTGGCCGGCTGCAAGCCCACCGAACCGGCGCCCGCGCCCGCCGCGGCCCCGGCCGACGCCACCCCGGCTGCGGCCGCGCCGTCCGCAGTGGTGGCCGAGGTGGACCACGGCTCGCCCGCGGGCGACAACGCCGGCTTCGACGTCAAGGCGTTCGCCGGCACCTACGCCGGCACCATCCCCTGCGCGGACTGCCCGGGCATCGACATGAGCCTGGCGTTCACCCCCGAGGGCCGCTACCAGCAGACCCTGCGCTACCAGGAGCGCGACGCCTCCAGCGCCAGCGACGGCACCTGGACGCTCGACGCCGACGGCCGCCGCATCCACCTGGACCCCACCGCCAAGGACGCGCAGGACAGCTGGGTGGAGATCGTCTCGCCCACCGAGCTGCGGCTGCTGGACGGCGAAGGCAAGCCGATCGACAGCACCCTGGACTACGGCCTGCGCCGCCGCTGACGGATGGGCCGCTGGCGACCGCCCGCGCCGGGCAGCACGGCGCTGATCACGCGCGCCGGCCACGACCGCCTGAAGGCGGAGCTGGACGACCTGTGGCGGGTGCAGCGCCCCGAGGTGGTGCGGGCGCTGGCCGCCGCCGCGGCCGAGGGCGACCGCTCGGAGAACGCCGAGTACACCTACCGCAAGAAGCAGCTGGGCGGCATCGACCGCCGCGTGCGCTACCTCAGCAAGCGGCTGGAGGCGCTGCAGGTGGTGGACGCCCCGCCCGCCGACCGCGGCGCGGTGTTCTTCGGCGCCGAGGTGGAACTGGAGGACGTGGCCAGCGGGGCGCTGGTGCGCTACCGCATCGTCGGCCCCGACGAGACCGACGCGACGCTGGGCTGGATCAGCATCGACGCCCCGCTGGCGCGCGCCATGCTGAAGAAGCGCGTGGACGACACGTTCGACGCCCCCCTCCCCGGCGGCACCGTGCGCTACGCCATCGTCGAGGTGGCCTACCCCGGCGCGTGAGCGGCCTTCAGTCGACTTCCGGGGTGCCGGAGGCGTCCTCGGAGGACTGGGGCGACTGGCGGGCGGTGCGGGCCAGGGCGACGTAGCGGTTGCGGAAGGCGTCGAGCTCCTTCTCCTCCAGCTCTTCCAGGTCCAGCAGCGCGTTGTGGGCGCCGCGGGTGGCGCGGATGAGTTCGTCCAGCTTGAGCTGGATGGCCTCGGTGTCGCGGTTCTGCGAGTTCTGGATCAGGAACACCATCAGGAAGGTGACGATGGTGGTGCCGGTGTTGATGACCAGCTGCCAGGTGTCGCTGAAGCCGAACAGCGGGCCGGTGAGGATCCAGGCCAGCACCACGGCCAGCGCCAGCACGAAGCCCAGCGGCCGCCCGGCGGCGCGCGAGGCCCATTTGGCGAGGCGGTTGAACAGGTGGGACGGCGACATCGGGGCGGTCCTCGGCGGGATGGCGCGAGTATGCCCCCGGCCGGTCAGTCGTTGTATTCCACTTCGCCGTAGAGGTCGTGCTCGTCGCTGCCCATGATCCGCACCATGGCGAACTCGCCGGGCTGCAGGCCGGCCTCGCGGCCGTCCTGTACCTGCACCAGGCCGTCGATCTCGGGCGCGTCGGCCATCGAGCGGGCGATGGCCAGCTCGCCGTCGATGGCGTCCACCAGCACCTGCTGCACGCTGCCCACCTTGGCGGCCAGCCGCGCTTCGGAAATCGCCGCCTGCCGCTCCATGAAGCGGGCCAGGCGCTCCTGCTTGACCTCTTCCGGCACCGGGTCCGGCAGCGCGTTGGCGGCCGCACCTTCCACCGGCGAATAGGCGAACGCACCGACGCGGTCCAGCTGCGCTTCGTCGAGGAAGTCCAGCAGCTCCTCGAACTCGGCCTCGGTCTCGCCGGGGAAGCCGACGATGAAGGTGCTGCGCAGGGTCAGCTCCGGGCAGATCGACCGCCAGCGCTGGATGCGCTCCAGGGTCTTGTCCACCGCGCCCGGGCGCTTCATCAGCCTGAGCACGCGCGGGCTGGCATGCTGGAACGGGATGTCGAGGTACGGCAGCAGCTTGCCGTCCGCCATCAGCGGGATCACGTCGTCCACGTGCGGGTACGGGTAGACGTAGTGCAGGCGCGTCCACACACCGAGCTGCGACAGGCCCTCGCACAGCGCCTTCATCCGCGTCTCGTACAGGTTGTTGCCCCACAGCCGGGGCGCGTACTTCAGGTCCACGCCGTAGGCGCTGGTGTCCTGCGAGACCACCAGCAGCTCCCTGACGCCGCCGCGCACCAGCTTCTCGGCCTCGCGCAGCACCTCGTCCACCGGCCGCGAGACCAGGTCGCCGCGCATCGACGGGATGATGCAGAAGCTGCAGCGGTGGTTGCAGCCTTCGGAAATCTTCAGGTACGCGTAGTGCTTCGGCGTCAGCTTCAGACCGTAGTCCGGCAGCAGGTCGACGAAGGGGTCGTGCCTGGGCGGCACCGCCGCATGCACCGCGTCCATCACGCTGGCGTAGTCCTGCGGGCCGCTGATGGACAGCACGC
>CAMLJA010000051.1 GCA_946480065.1 uncultured Thermomonas sp.
CGCTGGTCGTGGACGTCCTCGATCGCGGCGATCAGCGCCTGGTGGTCCTCGCGGAAGCGGAAGCGCGTGAAGTCCAGGTCGCGGCGGTCGGCGTGGCGCAGCATCTGCAGCACGCCCAGGGTGTCCAGCCGCTCCACCGCGGTGGCGTCGATGCAGGTGATGTCCTGCGGCGCATCGCGCAGGGCCTCGCCCACCTCCTCGGCGTAGCGCAGCGTCCAGCGCCCGCCCAGGCGCAGGATCCCGGGCTGGCCGGGGTCGACCTCGGCGGTGGGCGGGTGGTGGTTGGGAGGAGTGGCCATGCGCCCGGCAAGCTTACGCAAAGGCGGTGATGCGGTGTGAAGCGCGGGCATGCCATCCTTGGCGGATGGACGCACCCCAGCCCCTGGACGAGGCCGCCTACCGCGAACGCATCGCCTTCGTGGTGGAACTGGCGGAACACCTGCACGCCTACGGGACCACCGCCCAGCGGCTGGAGGGGGCGATCATCGCGGTGGCCTCGGCGCTGGGGCTGGACTGCGAGCCGATGTCCAACCCCACCGGGATGGTCCTGAGCCTGAGCGACCCGCGCCGGCCGCCGGGCGAGAGCGACACCACCCGGGTGCTGCGGATGCCGCCGGGCGACACCGACCTGGCCAAGCTGTGCGAGGTGGACCGGGTGGCCGAGGAGGTGATGGCCGGCCGCCTGGGCATCGCCGCCGGCCACGCCGCGCTGCGCGCGCTGGAGCGCCCGCCCACCCGCCGCGCCAACCTGGTGATGGTGGCCGGGTTCGGGCTGGCCGCGGCGTCGATCGGCGGGCTGCTGCGGCTGCCCTGGCTGGACATCGCCACGGCCGGCGTGTCCGGCCTGCTGATCGGCCTGCTCGACCTGGCCTCGCGCGGGCGCCCGCAGATGCGCGAGGCCGGCGAGGCGCTGGCCGCGCTGGCGGCCGGATTCATCGCCATCGCGGTGGCGACCTGGGTGGCGCCGCTGAACCTCAACACCGTGGTCATCGCCTCGCTGATCGTGCTGGTGCCCGGGATGGGGCTGACCAACGCGGTCAACGAACTCACCAGCCAGCACCTGGTCTCGGGCACCGCCCGCTTCGCCGGCGCGCTGGCCACCCTGATCAAGCTGACCGTGGGCTCCGCGCTGGCGCTGGGGCTGGCGCAGCTGGCGGGGATGGCGCCGCAGGTGCGCGCGTCCAGGCCGCAGCCGGACGCGGTGGAGTGGGCGGCGCTGGTGGTGGCCGCGTTGACGTTCGCGGTGCTGTTCCGGGCCCGCGCCCGCGACTATCCGGTGGTGGTGCTGGCGGCGGTGGGCGGCTACGTGGTCTCGCGGCTCGGGGGCCAGCTGTGGGGCAGCCCGATGGGCATCTTCCTGTCCGCGCTGCTGGTCACCGCGGCGGGCAACGGCTACGCGCGCTGGATGCGCCGGCCCGGGGCGCTGGTGCGGGTGCCCGGCATCCTGATGCTGGTGCCCGGCAGCGCCAGCCTGCGCGGGGTGATGACCGTGGTCCAGCAGCAGGACGCCGCGCTGGGGCAGAGCGCGGCGCTGGGGGTGTTCAACATCCTGCTGGCGCTGGTCGCCGGGCTGCTGTTCGGCAACCTGCTGCTGCCGACCCGGCGCAACCTGTAGCCGGCGCCGCAACGGAAAACGCCGGCGGATGCCGGCGTCTTCGTCCTGGCGGCCGCGCGGGGGCGGCTTACTTGATCAGGAATTCCTCGAGCTTGCGGCCCTTGGCGGTTTCCGCCGCCAGCCAGCGCGGCTGCTTGCCGCGGCCGGTCCAGGTTTCCTTGGCGTTGGCCGGGTTGCGGTACTTCGGCGGCACCTTGCCCAGGCTGCGGCCCTTGGTGGTCTTGCGCGCCTTGCCGGCGGTCGAGGCGGCGGCGGGCGCCGCGGGCTTGGCCGCGCCGGCGCGGCCGTACAGCTCGTCGAAGGTCCAGCCGGTGCTCTTGAGGAACTTGGCCACCGCGGCCTTCACCTGGCTGGCGGGCTTGCGCTTGGCCAGCACCTTCTTGCGCTGGTTGGCCTTGCTGATCAGCTCGGCCAGTTCCTTCGTGCTGAGGTGTTCCAGTGCGATGCTCATGCGTGGATCCTTGGGTTGTGGGCGGATGCATCCCCGGGTGGGATAACCGGGATATTAACAGCCCATTATCCCCGGGCAAATGCGGGGATAATCCGGATCAGGCGCGCAGTTTCGCCAGCAGGGATTCCCGGTCCAGGTGTTCCGCCGCTTCCTCGCGGCGCGCGCGGTATTCGAAGGTGCCGGCTTCCAGCCCGCGCCCGGACACCACCACCCGGTGGGGAATGCCGATCAGCTCGATGTCCGCGAACATCGCGCCCGGGCGCAGGCCGCGGTCGTCGAGCACGGTCTCGATCCCCGCCGCGTTCAATTCGGCATGCAGCGATTCGGCCGCGGCGGCCACCGCCGGGTCGTCCTTGGGGTTGATCATGCACACCGCCACCCGCCACGGCGCCATCGCCTCGGGCCAGGCGATGCCGTTGGCGTCGTGGTTCTGCTCGATCGCGGCGGCCACGATCCGCGACACCCCGATGCCGTAGCAGCCCATGGCCGGGTGCACGGCCTTGCCGGCGGCGTCCAGCACGGTGCACTGCATCGCCTCGGAATACTTGCGGCCCAGCGCGAACACATGGCCGACCTCGATTCCGCGCGCCAGCGCGATCACGCCGTTGCCGTCCGGCGAGGGGTCGCCGGCAACCACGTTGCGGATGTCCGCGACCTCCGGTTCCGGCAGGTCGCGGCCCCAGTTGACGCCGGCGATGTGGAAGCCGGGCCTGTTGGCCCCGACCACGAAGTCCGCCAACGCGGCCACGCTGCGGTCGGCGATCACGCGGACGGGCTTGCGCGCCCCGAGCGGGCCGAGGAACCCCGGCTGGCTGCCCAAATGGTCGGCGATCTCCGCCTCGGTGGCCAGGCGGTAGTCGGCCAGGCCCGGCAGCTTGGCCAGCTTGATCTCGTTGACCATGTGGTCCCCGCGCACCAGCGCCAGCACGAACTGGTCGGTGCCTTCCGCATCTCGGCCGACGAGCGCGATCGACTTGGCGGTGCGCGCAAGCGGAATGCCCATCAGCGCGGCCACCTCCTCGCAGGTCTTCTGCGTGGGCGTTTCGATGTCGCGCATCGCTTCGCTCGGAGCCGGGCGTTCGCCCGGCGACACCGCTTCGGCGAGCTCGACGTTGGCCGCGTAGTCGGAGGATTCGGAGAACGCCAGCGCGTCCTCGCCGGAATCGGCCAGCACGTGGAACTCGTGCGAGGCGCTGCCGCCGATCGCACCGGTATCGGCGGCCACCGCGCGGAACTTCAGCCCGAGGCGGGTGAAGATGCGCGAATAGGTGTCGTACATGTTGCGGTATTCGCCCGTGAGCGAGTCGTCGTCGACGTGGAAGGAATAGGCATCCTTCATGATGAATTCGCGCGCACGCATGACGCCGAAGCGCGGCCGGATCTCGTCGCGGAACTTGGTGGTGATCTGGTAGAAATTCCGCGGCAGCTGCTTGTAGCTGGCCACTTC
Organism: uncultured Thermomonas sp.; assembly: GCA_946480065.1. Next base: position 3,514 of record CAMLJA010000051.1, read on the forward strand.
CTGGCGGAAGAAGTCGGTCACGGCTTCCTCGGCCGTGGGGGTGAAGCAGTAGTCCTGCTCCTTGCGGTCGCGGATCTTCAGCAGCTGCGGGCCGAATTTCGCCCAGCGCCCGGTTTCCTCCCACAGCTCGCGCGGCTGGATCGAGGGCATCGCCATCTCGATGGCGCCGGCCCGGTCCATCTCCTCGCGAACCACGCCCTCCACCTTGCGCAGCACCCGCAGGCCCAGCGGCGACCAGGTGTACAGGCCGGCGGCCAGCTTGCGGATCATGCCGGCCTTGAGCATCAGCTTGTGGCTGGCGATCTCGGCCTCGGCGGGGGTTTCCTTCTCGGTGCGGAGGTGGAACTGCGACAGGCGCATGGGCGGGTTGGCCGGGGGGAAAGCGGCCATTTTGCCACGCGCGGCGCGCGCGCCCGGCGGCGGTGGCTCAGTCGCGCCCGCCGCGGACCTCGAGGCCCTCGCGCGGCTGCCGGCTGACCCGTTCGTAGGGGCGGCCGGCGGGCGGGTCCTGGGTGATGTGCAGGTTGCCGGCGGCGTCGCGCCAGCGGTACAGGCTGTTGGCGGCCTCGGCGCGGCGGGCCGCGGCGGCCGCCGCGACCGCGCGTTCGCGCTCGCGGCGCGGCATCTCGCGGGTGAACCACCACCAGGCGGCGACGGCCAGGCCCACGGCCAGCACCAGCATGCCCAGCGGCTTCACGGCCTGGCTGCCGCGCAGTAGCGCTGGACCTGCGCCTCCGCGGCCTGGAGCTGGCGCGCGCGCTGGGCCTGGTCGAGGACCACGTCGGGCTTGCCGTCGCCGTTGGCGTCGGGGCCGATGTCGCCGCGGCTGTTGCGGAGCCGGTCGACGTTGGCGCGGGCTTCCAGGCACCTGGGATCGGGCGCGGGCGGCGCCTTGACCCGGGCCTGGGCGTCGGCCGCCACGCTGCCGTAGCGGCCACCGGGCGGCGGGGTGTCGGAATAGTGGGTCACGCCCCGGGCGTCCTTCCATTTGTAGACGCCGCCGGACTGCGCGGCGACGCCGGTGGCGGCCAGCAGCAGGCAGCAGGCGCAGGCGATCTGGACGTGGCGCATGGCGGTCTCCGGGGGATGCCTGGGGCGATTGCAGCACCGCGCCGGCGCCACCGCAACCCCGTACACTTCCGCCATGGAGCCCCACGACGACGCCCAGCCCCGACGTCCGCGCGCGCGCGGCATCTACCTGCTGCCCAACCTGTTCACCACCGGCGGGCTGTTCGGCGGCTTCTTCGCCATCATCGCCGCCTCGCAGGGCCGGTTCGAGGCCGCCTGCGTCGCCATCTTCGTGGCCGCGGTGCTGGACGGGCTGGACGGGCGGGTGGCGCGGCTGACCAACACCCAGAGCGAATTCGGGGTGCAGTACGACTCGCTGGCGGACCTGGTCAGCTTCGGCATGGCGCCGGCGCTGGTGATGTACCACTGGGCGCTGGTGGCGATGAAGCTGGACGGTCCCACAGCGGGCAAGCTGGGCTGGCTGGCGGCGTTCCTGTACGCGGCCTGCGCCGCGCTGCGGCTGGCGCGCTTCAACAGCCAGGTGGGGCAGGTGGACAAGCGCTGGTTCATCGGCCTGGCCAGCCCCGCCGCCGCCGGGCTGATGGCCAGCTTCGTGTGGACCTGCCACGACCTGGGCCTGGTCGGCCCGGACCTGCGGCACCCGGCGCTGGCGGTGACGGTGGTCGCCGCGCTGCTGATGGTCAGCCGGGTGCGCTACACCAGCTTCAAGGGCAGCGGCAGCGGCCCGCGCGCCGACCGGGTGCCGTTCTTCGCGCTGCTGATCGTGCTGGTAGTGCTGATCGCGCTGGTGATCGACGCGCCCAAGACCTTGCTGGCCGCGGCCGCGCTGTACGCGATGTCGGGGCCGCTGCTGTGGCTGCGGCGCCGCCGGCTGCCGCCCGGGGACGCGGCGGCGTGAGCTGGGACGGCTTCCAGCGCGCGGTGCTGGCCGAACTGGGGCACGTGCCCTGGCGGCTGGCCGGGGCGGCGCCCGCGGTGGTCGATGCGGGGCCGGCGGCCGACGCGGCCCCGATCGCACCGCCGCCTGCCGCGCAGCCCGATGCCGCGATGCTGGCGCGGCTGGCGCGCGCCGCGGCGCTGGCGCCGCACGCGCTGCAGGACCACCCGGCCATCGTGGCCGCCTGCGCCGGCCTGCACGGCGACGCCGAGGCCAAGCGCGCGCTCTGGCCGCACCTGCGGCGGCTGCGGCGGGGCGGCCGGCGGTGAGCGCGGTGCGCGCGGACCAGGCGTCGCGCGCGGCCAGCCTGCGGCCCATGCGCGAAGCCGACCTCGACGCGGTCATGGCGATCGAGGAGCGCGCCTACCCGTTCCCGTGGAGCCGCGGCATCTTCCGCGACTGCCTGCAGGCCGGCTACCCGATGTGGCTGCAGGAGGACGCGTCCGGCATCGTCGGCTACGGCGTGCTCAGCATCGCCGCCGGCGAGGCGCACGTGCTCAACCTGTGCACCGCGCCCGGCCACGAGGGCCGCGGCCTGGGCCGGCGGATGCTGCAGGCGCTGCTGGGCTTCGCCCGCGGCGCGGGCGCGCAGCGGGTGTTCCTGGAGGTGCGGCCGTCGAACCCGCGCGCGATCGCGCTGTACGAGCGCAGCGGCTTCAACGAGATCGGCCGCCGCCCGCGCTACTACCCGGCGCGCGACGGCCGCGAGGACGCCATCGTGATGGCGATGGAGCTGCTGGACTAGGCCAGCCGCGCGCGCTGCTCGGCGAGCGCGGCCAGCTTGGCGCTCCAGTCGGCCAGCCGCGCCTTTTCCTGTTCGACCACCGCCACGGGCACGCCGGCGCCGAACCGGGCCAGCTTGGCTTCGCTCTTGTCCTTCTCGGCCGCGACCTTGGCGATTTCCTTGTCCAGGCGCGCGCGCTCGGCGTCGAGGTCGACCAGGCCTTCCAGCGGCACGAACAGCTGCAGCTCGCCGACCACCGCCGGCGCGGCGGCCGGCGGCTCGCCCGCGATCGCCTCGATCCGCTCCAGCCTGCACAGGAACTTCAGCTGCGCGGCCAGGCGCGATGCGCGCGCGGCGTCGTCGGCGCCGCCGCCCCGGAGCAGCAGGGCGACCTGCTTCGCCGGCGACACGCCCAGCTCGCTGCGGATGCGGCGGACCGCGCCGACCATCGCCTTCAGCCATTCGATGTCGCCGTCGGCGCGCGCATACGCAGCGGCGTCCACCTCGCCCGGCTGCGGATAGGGCTGCAGCATCACGCTGCCCGACTTGCCGAGCTTCGGCGCGACCGCCTGCCAGAGCTCCTCGGTGACGAACGGGATCAGCGGATGCAGCATCCGCAGCAACGCCTCCAGCACGTACACCAGGGTGTGGCGGGTGCTGTCCGCCGCGGCCGCGTCCTCGCCCTGCAAGGCCGGCTTGGCCAGCTCGACGAACCAGTCGCAGACCTGGTTCCAGGTGAACTCGTACAGGCACTGCGCCAGCAGGTCGAAGCGGTAGCTGGCGAAATGTTCGGCGGCCTCGGCGCAGGTGCGGTCGAGCTGGGCGAGGATCCATTTCTCCGCGTCCGTCTTCGGCTGCGGCACACCGTCGAAACTGGCGTCGCCCACGTTCATCAGCGCGAAGCGGGTGGCGTTCCAGAGCTTGTTGCAGAAGTTCTTGTAGCCCTCGGCGCGGGCCAGGTCGAACTTGATGTCGCGGCCCGGGCCGGCCAGCGCGGCCATGGTGAAGCGCAGCGCGTCGGCGCCGTGCGGGTTGATGCCGTCGGGGAATTCCCTGCGGGTGGCCTTCTCGATCTTCTCGGCCATCTTGGGCTGCATCAGCCCGGTGGTGCGCTTGGCCACCAGCGCGTCCGCGGTGATGCCGTCGATGATGTCCAGCGGGTCGAGGATGTTGCCCTTCGACTTGGACATCTTCTGGCCGTCCTTGTCGCGGACCAAGCCGGTGATGTAGACGTCGCGGAACGGCACGCGGCCGACCAGGCGGTCGGTCATCATGATCATCCGCGCCACCCAGAAGAAGATGATGTCGAAGCCGGTGACCAGCACGCTGGTGGGCAGCGCCACGTCGAAGCCCAGCTCGCCCATCCGGTCTTCGTCGGGCCAGCCCTGGGTGCTGAACGGGAACATCGCCGAGGAGAACCAGGTCTCCAGCACGTCCGGGTCCTGGCGCAGCCGCGCGTCGCCCAGCCCGTGCGCGGCGCGCACCTCGGCCTCGCTGCGGCCCACGTAGGCGTTGCCGGCGTCGTCGAACCACGCCGGGATGCGGTGGCCCCACCACAGCTGGCGGCTGATGGTCCAGTCCTGGATGTTCTCCAGCCAGTGGCGGTAGGTGTTGACCCAGTTCGCCGGGACGAACTTCACTTCGCCCGACTCGACGAGTTCCAGGCCGCGGCGGGCCAGGTCGTCCATCTTCACGAACCACTGGTCGGTGAGGAACGGCTCGATCACCTGGCCGCTGCGGTCGCCGCGCGGCACCTGCAGCTTGTGCGGCTGGACCTCGACCAGCAGGCCGGCGGCCTCGAGGTCGGCCACGATCGCCTTGCGCGCGTCGAAGCGGTCCAGGCCGCGGTATTTGTCCGCGATGTCCTCGCGCGAGGACACCACCTTCGCCTCGTCCGTGAACACGTTGATCAGCGGCAGGCCGTGGCGCTGGCCGACCGCGTAGTCGTTGAAGTCGTGCGCCGGGGTCACCTTCACCACGCCGGTGCCGAACGCGCGGTCCACGTAGTCATCGGTGATGACCGGGATGCGGCGGCCGGTCAGCGGCAGGTCCGCGGCCTTGCCGTGCAGGGCCAGGTAGCGCGGGTCCTCCGGGTGCACCATCACCGCGGTGTCTCCCAGCATGGTTTCCGGGCGGGTGGTGGCGACCACCACGTAGTCGCGGGTTTCGCGCAGGATTTCGTTGCCGTCGGCGTCGTGCTCGACGTATTCGAAGGTGGCGCCGTCGGCCAGCGGATAGCGGATCGACCACAGGTGGCCGCTTTCTTCCTCGTTGACCACCTCGAGGTCGGAGATCGCGGTCTTCAGCACCGGGTCCCAGTTGACCAGGCGCTGGCCGCGGTAGATCAGGCCCATGCCATGCAGCCGCACGAAGGCCTCGGTGATCGCCTCGCTGGCCATCGGGTCCATGGTGAACACGCTGCGCGACCAGTCGCCGGACGCGCCCAGCCGGCGCATCTGCCGCTCGATGGTGTCGCCCGACTGCCGCTTCCACTCCCAGACCTTGCCGATGAAGGCGTCGCGGCCCAGCGAATCGCGGGTTTCGCCCTTGCCCTCGATGGCCAGGTTGCGGCTCACCACCATCTCGGTGGCGATGCCGGCGTGGTCGGTGCCCATCTGCCACAGCGTGCGGTAGCCGCGCATGCGGTGGTAGCGCACCAGCGCGTCCTGCAGGGTGTGCTGGAACGCGTGCCCCATGTGCAGGGTGCCGGTGACGTTCGGCGGCGGCAGCAGGATGGTGTAGGCCGGGCCGTCGCCGCGGGGCGCGAAGGCGCCGCTTTCCTCCCACTGCCGGTACAGGCGCGATTCGAAGGACTTGGGGTCGTAGCCGGAGGCGAGGGTGGTCATGGCGATGCTCTGCTCGTCATTCCCGCGAAGGCGGGAACCAGTGTCTTGGGGGGCTCCCGCCCTGCGGCCGTCGCTGCGGGTGCCTGCGCCGCGACGCCCAAGGGGCGTGGCGCCTGCCTACATGTCGAACTTGTTCACGTCGAAGCCCTGCGCCTGGTAGTGCTTCCAGCGCTCGCGCAGGGGGCCGCGCGCGGACGGGTCGGCGGGCACCACTTCCAGCACGCGCTCGAAGCCGCCGGCCGGCGCGGCGTCGCGCAGGTTGACCAGCAGCGGGCGCGCGGGCGGGTCCAGGTCGGGGGTGGCGATCAGGATCGGAGTGTCCTCGTCGCCTTCGTCCACGCCGGCGATCTGGTGCGGCAGGTACTCGTCGGGATCGAACGACCACAGCAGGTCGTCCAGCGCCTCGGCCTGGGCGGCGTCGCGCGCCAGCACCAGGGTCGGCATGCTGGCGGCATAGGCCTTCCTGACCAGCTCGCACACCAGCAGCAGCGGCTCCTGGCGGAACCGCGGCTTGGCGACCAGGTAGAAGTCGGCGCGGGGCACCGCCGTTACGCCACCCGGTCCAGCAGCCACTGGCTGAGCATGCCCACCGGGCGGCCGGTGGCCATGCCCAGCTTGCCGTCGGCGTTGGAGACGCCGGCGATGTCCAGGTGCACCCAGCGCTGGCCTTCGGTGAAGCGCGACAGGAAGCAGCCGGCGGTGATCGCGCCGGCCCAGCGGCCGCCGATGTTGTAGACGTCGGCGAACGCGGATTCCAGCATCGGCTGGTATTCGTCCCACAGCGGGAGCTGCCAGCCGCGGTCGAAGGTGGTCTCGCCGGCGGCCAGCAGTTCCTGCGCCAGGTCCTGGCTGTCGCGGGTCATCACGCCGGTGGCGTACTTGCCCAGCGCCACCACGCAGGCGCCGGTGAGCGTGGCCACGTCGATGAGCGCGGCCGGCTGGAAGCGCTGCGCGTAGGTCAGCGCGTCGCACAGGATCAGGCGGCCCTCGGCGTCG
>CAMLJA010000052.1 GCA_946480065.1 uncultured Thermomonas sp.
CTGGTACAGGCGTTCGCCCACCTGGTAGAACTTCATGCCCTGGTGGGGGCCGCTGGCGATCACGGTGTCGTCGGCCACGCCGGCGCCGGCCTTCTGCGAGGCGAACCAGGCGCCCACGTCGCGCATGTCCTGCGCGCTCAGCATGGAGGCGAACGGCACCATGATCGCGGCCATCCCGCTGGTGCGCTGGCCGGTCTTGAACAGCTGCAGCTGGTGGGCGACGTAGCGCTCCGGCATCCCGGCCAGGCGCGGGTACTGCGGGTCGGTGGGGTTGCCGTCCAGGCCGTGGCAGGCGGCGCAGGCGCCGGCCTTGGTCTGCCCGGCCTTGGGGTCGCCCCAGGTGGCGGGCTTGTCGTCCAGCGGCGCGGCCTGCACCGGCGCGTTGTCCGGTACCGCCACCGGGGTGCTCTGGGCGTAGGCGACCGCCGCCACCGCGAGGCAGGCGAGACCGGCAAGACCATGGACGCGGGCAAGGCGCATGCAACGACTCCAGAGATAGGGGTGCGGCCGGAACCCGGGCCGCGCGACCGCGAATTATCGTCGCGGCGCCGGGGGCGGTCAAACCGCCGGGCGTGCGATCCTATGCCGATGGCCGCCCCCAACCCCTTCGCCCGCGCCGGCTACCTGCTGGCCGCGCACACGCCCCGCCAGCTGCCGCCCGACGGCGGCTTCGAGGTCGCCTTCGCCGGCCGCTCCAACGCCGGCAAGTCCTCGGCGCTCAACGCGCTGTGCCAGCAGAACGCGCTGGCGCGGGTCTCCAAGACCCCCGGCCGCACCCAGCAGCTGGTGTTCTTCGGCATCCCGCCGTACGAGGACAAGTACCTGGTCGACCTGCCCGGCTACGGCTACGCCAAGGTCCCGCACGACCTGCAGGCGCACTGGCAGGCCTTCCTGGACACCTACTTCGCCAGCCGGTCCGCGCTGAAGGGGCTGGTGGTGGTGATGGACATCCGCCACCCGCTGAAGGACTACGACCGCCAGATGCTGGGCTACGCGGCCGAGCGCGGGCTGCCCGCGCACGCGATCCTGACCAAGGCCGACAAGCTGGGCCGCGGCGCCGCGGGCAACACCCTGCAGGCGGTGCGGATGGAGCTGTCGCGCGCGTTCGGCGACAGCGTCAGCGTGCAGACCTTCTCCGGCGAGACCCGGCAGGGCGTGGAGGAACTGCGCGCCGTGGTGGCGCGCTGGCTGGAGATCGGCGGGCCGCCGCGGCCGCGCGCCGACTAGCCCCGCCACCGGAACGCTGCGGGCGCCGCCGCGCGCTGTCGCCCGCCGCCGGCCCCGGCTATCCTGCCGCACCCCTCGCGGATGCCCGCCATGTCCGGACCCAGCGCCGCCAGTGACACGCCGATCGCCGACCGCAGCCAGCTGGTCGAGGTGCTGGCGTCGGGCGAGAAGCCGCCGGCGGACTGGCGCATCGGCACCGAACACGAGAAGTTCGGGTTCCGCCTGGACGACCTGCGCCCGCCGCCCTTCGACGGCGCGCGCGGCATCGAGGCCCTGCTCAAGGGCCTGGTCCGCTTCGGCTGGACGCCCTACGAGGAGGACGGCCGGGTGATCGCGCTGGCGCGCGATGGCGCCTCGGTGACGCTGGAGCCGGCCGGGCAGCTGGAGCTGTCCGGGGCACCGCTGGAGACGATCCACCAGACCTGCCAGGAGGTCGGCAGCCACCTGCGCGAGGTCCGCGAGGTCGCCGACGAACTGCAGCTGGGCTTCCTGGGCATGGGCTTCCAGCCCAAGTGGCGGCGCGACGAGATGCCGTGGATGCCCAAGGGCCGCTACCAGATCATGAAGTCGTACATGCCCAGGGTCGGCAACCTCGGCCTGGACATGATGACCCGCACCTGCACGGTCCAGGTCAACCTGGACTACGCCAGCGAAGCGGACATGGTGAAGAAGTTCCGGGTGTCGCTGGCGCTGCAGCCGGTCGCCACCGCGCTGTTCGCCGACTCGCCGTTCACGGAAGGGCGGCCGAACGACTACCTCAGCTACCGCTCGCACATCTGGACCGACACCGATCCCGACCGCACCGGCATGCTGGACTTCGTGTTCGAGGACGGCTTCGGCTACGAGCGCTACGTGGACTACCTGCTCGACGTGCCGATGTACTTCAGCCACCGCGACGGCCGCTACATCGACGCCAGCGGCAAGTCGTTCCGCAAGTTCCTCAAGGGCGAACTGGACGTGCTTCCGGGCGCGCTGCCCACCCTGCGCGACTGGAACGACCACATGACCACCGCGTTCCCGGAAGTGCGGCTGAAGAAGTTCCTGGAGATGCGCGGCGCCGACAGCGGCCCGTGGAACCGGATCTGCGCGCTGCCGGCGTTCTGGGTGGGCCTGCTGTACGACGACGCCGCGCTCGACGCGGCCTGGGACCTGGTCCGCGACTTCAGCCTGGCCGAGCGCAACGCGCTGCGCGACGGCGTGCCGGCCCGCGGGCTGCACGTGCCGTTCCGCGGCGGCACCCTGCTGGACCTGGCGCGCGAGGCGCTGAAGATCGCGCACGCGGGCCTGCGCCGGCGCGCCCGCGCGGATGCCTGCGGAGTGGACGAGAGCGGCTTCATCGACACCCTGCTGGAGATCGCCGAGGCCGGGCAGACCCCGGCCGAGCGCAAGCTGGAGCTGTTCCGCGGCCCGTGGCAGGGCAGCGTGGACCCGCTGTTCCGGGAATTCGCGTACTGAGGCGCGCCGCGCGCCGCCACGCGGGCGCAACGGAAAACCGGCTAGCCTGCGGGGCATGACCGACGGCCTCCACGAACCGCTGCGCGACGCGCTCGACTTCTCCGCAACCGACGCCCTGCTGCGCGAGGACGTGCGCACGCTGGGGGCGCTGGTCGGCGAGATCCTGGCCGAACAGTGCGGGCCGGCCTTCCTCGGCGAGGTGGAAACCCTGCGCCGGCTGGCGATCCGCCGCCGCGAGCAGGACGAGCCGGTGGACGCGCTGGCGGCGCGGCTGGCCGGCGTGCCGCAGGACCAGGCCGCGCAGCTGGTGCGCGCGTTCTCGGCCTACTTCGGCGCGGTGAACCTGGCCGAGCGCGTGCACCGCATCCGCCGCCGCCGCGACTACCAGCGCGCCGGCGACCGCCCGCAGCCGGGCGGGCTGGACGCGGTGCTGATGGCGCTGCGCGACCAGGGGGTGGAGGCGGGGGAGCTGCGCGCGCTGCTGGCGCGGCTGCGGATCGAGCCGGTGTTCACCGCCCACCCCACCGAGGCGGTGCGGCGGCTGCTGCTGGAGAAGGAGCGCGAGGTGGTGCGCCGGCTGGTGGCCGACATCGACCGCCAGCTCACGCCGGCCGAGCGCGCCAGCGGGCTGGAGCGGATCCGCTTCGCGCTGGCCTCGGCCTGGCAGACCTCGGACGCGCCGCCGGCCAAGCCCAGCGTGGACGACGAGCGCGAGCACGTCGGCTTCTACCTCGGCGAGGTGCTGTACCGCGTGCTGCCGGTGTTCTTCGAAACCTTCGAGGCCGCGACCGCGCGCGCCTACGGCCAGGCCCTGCCGCTGCCGCCGGTGCTGCGCTTCGGCACCTGGGTCGGCGGCGACATGGACGGCAACCCCAACATCGGCGCCGCCACCGTGCTGGCCGCGCTGGAGGCGCAGCGCGCGCAGGTGCTGGGCCTGTACCGCGACGACCTGCGCCGGCTGGCGGCGCTGCTCACCCAGAGCCGCGACCGCGTGGGCGTGGACGCCGACGTGGACGCGCGCATCACGCGGGCGCGGGCGCTGCTGGGCGACGCCGCGGCCGTCGATGCGCGGCATGCCGACATGCCCTACCGGCAGCTGCTGGAGGCGATGCGGCTGCGCGCCACCGCGGCCAACGACGCCGCGCGCGCGTACGCCGGGCCGGGCGAACTGTTGGAGGACCTGGAGGCCATCGACGCCAGCCTGGCCGGCCACCGCGGCGAGCATGCCGGCCGCTTCGCGGTGCGGCGGCTGGCGCGGCGGGTGCAGTGCTTCGGCTTCCACCTGGCCACCCTGGACCTGCGCCAGGACTCGGCGGTCCACGATGCCGCGCTGGCGGCGCTGCTGGAAGATCCGGACTGGGCCGCACGCGAGGTGCCGGCGCGGGTCGCGCGCCTGCACGCGCTGCTGGACGGCGGGGCCGCGCCCGCGCCCGGCGCGGCGGAGGCGGCCGCCACCCTGGACGCCTTCGCCTCGGTGGTGGAGGCGCGCCGGCGCTTCGGCCCGGAGGCGATCGGCCTGTACATCATCAGCATGAGCCGCAGCGCCGCCGACGCGCTGGCGGTGCTGGCGCTGGCGCGGCTGGCCGGGTGCGCGGACGCCGACGGCGCGGTGCCGCTGGACGTGTCGCCGCTGTTCGAGACCGTGGACGACCTGCAGGCGGCGCCGCGGGTGATGCGCGAACTGTTCGACGACCCCGCCTACCGCGCGCACCTGGCGCGCCGCGGCGGGCGCCAGGTGGTGATGCTGGGCTATTCGGACAGCGCCAAGGACGGCGGCCTGCTGGCCTCGCGCTGGGCGCTGCAGCGGACCCAGGTGGAACTGGTGGCGCTGGCGCGCGAGGCCGGCGTGCGCATCGATTTCTTCCACGGCCGCGGCGGTTCGGTGAGCCGCGGCGGCGGCAAGACCGAGCGCGCGGTGGTCGCGGCGCCGCGCGGCTCGGTGGACGGCACCCTGCGGGTGACCGAGCAGGGCGAGGTGATCCACCGCAAGTACGGCATCCGCGCGCTGGCGCTGCGCAACCTGGAGCAGATGACCGGCGCGGTGCTGCGCGCCTCGCTGCGGCCGCGGCCGCCGGAGCCGCGCGAGGACGCGTGGCGCGCGATCGCGGCCGGCCTTGCCGACGCCTCGCGCGCCCACTACCGCGCGCTGGTGCACGCGGATCCGCGCTTCCCGGACTACTTCCGCGCCGCCACCCCGATCGACGTGATCGAACGCCTGCGCATCGGCTCGCGGCCGTCGCGCCGGCGCGACGGCGGCATCGCCAACCTGCGCGCGATCCCGTGGGTGTTCGCGTGGGCGCAGAACCGCTCGGGGCTGACCGGCTGGTACGGCGTGGGCACCGCGCTGGCGCAGGGGATCGAGCGCCACGGTCGCGAGGCGATGGCGGCGATGGCGCGCGACTGGCCGTTCTTCGCGGCGATGGTGGACGACGTGGAGATGCTGCTGGCGAAGTCCGACATGGCGATCTTCGAGCGCTACTCGCGGCTGGCCGGCCCGCTGCACGACGCGTTCCATCCCGGCATCGCCGCCGAATTCGCGCGCACCCGCGACGCCATCCTGGCGCTCAAGGGCCGCGACGTGCTGCTGGCCGACGACTACCGCCTGCGGCTGTCGATCCGCCTGCGCAATCCGTACGTGGATCCGATCAGCCTGCTGCAGGTGAGCCTGCTGCGGCGCTGGCGCGAGGGCGATCGCGCCGACGAGGCGCTGCTGCGGGCGCTGGTGACCACGGTCAACGGCATCGCCGCCGGGATCCAGAACACCGGCTGAGGCCGCGCGGCGCCGCGGGCGCAACGCCGCGTTCCGGGCCCGCGCGGCCGGCGGCGGCGGGCCGGACCTAGAATGGCGGCTTCGCACCTTCCGGAGCCGCCCGCATGAAATCCCGCGCCGCCGTCGCCTTCGCCGCCGGCCAGCCGCTGCAGATCGTCGAGATCGACGTCGCCCCGCCCCGGGCCGGCGAAGTGCTGGTGAAGATCACCCACACCGGCGTCTGCCACACCGACGCGTTCACGCTGTCGGGCGACGACCCGGAGGGCCTGTTCCCCTGCGTGCTGGGCCACGAGGGCGCGGGCGTGGTGGTGGAGGTGGGCGAGGGCGTGACCAGCGTGCAGCCGGGCGACCACGTGATCCCGCTGTACACCGCCGAGTGCGGCGAGTGCCTGTTCTGCAAGTCCGGCAAGACCAACCTGTGCACGGCGGTGCGCGCCACCCAGGGCAAGGGCGTGATGCCGGACGGCACCACCCGCTTCAGCTACAACGGCCAGCCGCTTTACCACTACATGGGCTGCAGCACCTTCAGCGAGTACACGGTGGTGGCCGAAGTTTCGCTGGCGAAGATCAACCCCGAAGCGAACCATGAGCAGGTCTGCCTGCTGGGCTGCGGCGTCACCACCGGCCTGGGCGCGGTGCAGAACACCGCCAAGGTGCAGGAAGGCGATTCGGTCGCGGTGTTCGGCCTCGGCGGCATCGGCCTGGCGGTGATCCAGGGTGCGAAGCGGGCGAAGGCGGGGCGGATCATCGCCATCGACACCAATCCCTCGAAGTTCGACATGGCCCGCGACATGGGCGCCACCGACTGCGTGAACCCCAAGGACTTCGACAAGCCGATCCAGCAGGTGATCGTGGAGATGACCGGCTGGGGCGTGGATCATTCCTTCGAGTGCATCGGCAACGTCAACGTGATGCGCGCGGCGCTGGAATGCGCCCACCGCGGCTGGGGCCAGAGCGTGATCATCGGCGTGGCCGGCGCGGGGCAGGAGATCAGCACCCGCCCGTTCCAGCTGGTCACCGGGCGCAAGTGGCTGGGCACCGCGTTCGGCGGCGTGAAGGGCCGCAGCCAGCTGCCGGGCATGGTGGAGGAGGCGATGGCCGGCGAGATCCGGCTGGCGCCGTTCGTGACCCATACGATGGGGCTGGAGCGGATCAACGAGGCGTTCGAGCTGATGCACGAGGGCAAGTCGATCCGCAGCGTGGTGCACTTCTGATGGAACGCCTTGAACACCACGCCTGCTTCGGCGGCTGGCAGGACGTGTACCGGCACCGCTCGGCGGTGCTGGATTGCGACATGGCCTTCGCGATCTACCTGCCGCCGCAGGCGCAGGACGGCCCGGTGCCGGTGCTGTACTGGCTGTCGGGCCTGACCTGCAGCGAGCAGAACTTCATCACCAAGGCCGGCGCGCAGCGCTACGCGGCGGAGCACGGCATCGCCATCGTCTGCCCGGACACCAGCCCGCGCGGCGACGGCGTGGCGGACGCCGACGGTTACGACCTCGGCAAGGGCGCGGGCTTCTACGTCAACGCGACCCAGGCGCCGTTGGCCGCGCACTACCGCATGTTCGACTACGTGGCGGACGAATTGCCGGCACTGGTCGAGGCGCATTTCCCGGTCACTGGTGCGCGCGCCATCAGCGGGCATTCGATGGGCGGCCACGGCGCGCTGGTGGTGGCGCTGTCGAAGCCGGGACGCTACCAGAGCGTGTCGGCGTTCTCGCCGATCGTCGCGCCCACGCAGGTGCCGTGGGGGCAGAAGGCGTTCGCCGCATACCTGGGCGACGACCGCGCGGAGTGGACAGAGTACGACGCCAGTGAATTGATCAGGACGGCAGCGGAACGGCTGCCGGTGCTGGTCGACCAGGGCGAGGCCGACGAATTCCTGGACGCCCAGCTGAAGCCGTGGTTGCTGAAGCAGGCCGCCGACGCCGCCGGCTATCCGCTCACCCTGCGCCTGCAGCCGGGCTACGACCACAGCTACTACTTCATCGCCAGCTTCATCGGCGACCACCTCGCCCACCACGCGGCGGCGCTGCGCGCCTGAGCGGCGCGCTCAGGCCAGCGTGAAGTCGGTGTAGGCGAAGCGCCCGTCGCGCAGCACGGTCTCGCCGCGCCGCAGCGCCAGCGGCGCCGCGAACATCGGGCCCGCCGACACGCAGGTGTGGAATTCGCCGCGCTCGCCGCAAGGATCGGTGCCGGCCGGCAGCGCGTCCAGCAGCCCGGCGTCGAACCGGCGCCCCGCGAAGCCCGCGTCCAGTTGGGTGGTGTCCACGCAGCACAGGTCGGCGCGCAGGCCGCCGGCCACCATGTCGCGCGCCAGCCGCGCGGTGTCGCTGCCGAACAGCGGGAACAGCGGCGTCCAGCCCAGGTCGGCGCACAGGGTTTCCCGCCAGCTGCGGATGTCGGCCAAGAACAGGTCCCCAAATGCGATATGGGACAGGCCCGGCCAGCGCGCCCGCGCGCCCGCCAACGCCCCGGCGAAGCTGGCGACGTAGGCCGCGTTGTCGGCCGCCTGCGGGATCCAGGCCTCGATCACCGGCAGGCCGGCCGCCCCTGCCTGCGCGTGCAGGACCTCGCGGCGGATGCCCTGCATTGAGACGCGGTCGAAGCCCGCGGTCAGCGTGGTCAGCAGGCCGACCACGTCGACCTCGCCGCCCCGGCGCAGGGCGTGCAGCGCCCACGCGGCGTCCTTGCCGCCGCTCCAGGACAGCAGCGCGGGGATCATCGGGTCTCGGGATGTCGCGGGCTGGCGCGCGCGGTCAGGCCGCGGCGACGTCGCGCAGTTCCCAGCCGTGCCCGGCCAGCAGCGACAGCCGCTGCCGCAGCAGCCCGGACGGCAGCACGGTCACCACCTCCAGCCCCACGTGCAGGTCGTCCTGGGTGCCGGTCACGGTGGCGGCCGGGTCGGTGGCGCCCATCGACGGATCGATCTCGTCCGGGTCGTCCTGGCGGGCGCGCCAGCGCTGGAACAGCACGTCGTTGCGCAGCGCCTCCTGCAGCTCCTCGGCGAAGCCGGCGGCGCCCTGCGAGTGGAAGGCCAGCTCGGGGTCGTCGCCGCGGGCGCGGGCGGGGTCGGGGAGGCGGATGTAATAGCGCGTGGGCATCGAAAACTCCGTGGCTGTCTGCGCACAGGCTAACCGGGCCGCGTTAGCGCGGCGTCGCGGGCCCTGCGCTCATTCGAATTTCGCCTGCTCCGCGGCGAAGCCCACCACCAGTGCGCCGATCCCCACGTTGACCAGCCCGGACAGGCCCATCACGCTCTCGAACACCTCCACGTTGTGGTCGGCGCAGGTCTCGCGCAGCGTTTGGTAGCCCGGCAGCGCGCGCAGCTTCTCCAGCTCGCCGCCGTAGCTCAGCGACATGGTGGGCGTCATCAGCCCGGCGCGCACCCGGCGCGCGGCGAAGTCGAACAGCTTCTCGGCGGCGGTCTCGAACCCCTTCACCTTGGCCGCGGGCGAGGTCTCGCCCTTGTTGCAGTAGAGGATCGGCTTGATGTCCAGCGCGGTGCCCAGCGCCGCGCTCAGCAGGCTGACGCTGCGGTCGCCGCGCTTGCGGATGCGCGCGCGCAGGTAGTTGAGGTCCGGCGGGACCATGTAGCCCTGCAGGTGCAGCGCCAGGTGCTCCAGCCGCGCGCGGATCTTCGGCGGCGCCTCGCCGGCGTCGCGCAGGCGCGCGGCCTCCACCGCCAGCACGCCCACCGCGGCGAACACGTTCTGGCTGTCGATCACCCGCAGCGAGAACGGCGTGTTGTTGCCCGCGGCCTGGCGCACCTGCTTGTAGTCGTTGAGGATGGTGTAGCTGGCCTGCTGCGCGTTGTCGTGGATGCCGCTGCGGGTGCGGGTGGTGGTGATGCAGAACACGTAGTCGTAGTCCAGCACCAGCTCCGAGATGAACAGGTCGTGCACCTGCTGCACGGTGAACGGCGTGGTCTCGGCGTCGATGCCGTGCTTGGCCACGTGGTCGTGCAGGAAGCTCAGGGTGGCCTGCTCGTCGCGGTGGTCGGCCAGCACGGCCTGCCCGATCTGCACCGTCACCGGCAGGATGGTGATGTTCTCCCGCTCGATGAAGTCCATCGGCACGTCGCAGGCCGAGTCCACCACGATTCCGATACGCATCTGCGCCTCCTGTCCCCCCGGACGATGGCCCCGAAGCTACCGCGTTTCCCGGCCGCTTGCATGTGGCAGAGCGGCATCCCGGGCGGCGGCGGTCAGTGCCAGAGCCCCAGCACCAGGCCGTACAGGGTGAACTGCAGGGTGTGGTAGCCGCCGTCGATCAGCCACAGCCTCAGGCTGCGCCCGGCGAAGGCGTAGTTGATGCCGAAGCTCATCGCGACGTAGGCCAGGCCGGTCAGGAAGCCGGCGTGCAGCGCGATGAACAGGGGCGGGTCCGGGCGCAGGATGATGGCGAACGCCGCGGCCGCCACCAGCGCCGCGGCGAACGCGGTGCCGAACACCGCGGCCGGGTGGCGCCCGGGCGGCGCGTCGGGGTCGATGCCGTTCTCCCGGCACCAGGCGCGCCGGAACAGCGGGCCGTACCAGAGCCCGCCCAAGATCGGAAGAGCACACGTCTGAACTCCAGTCACTCACTCTGAT
>CAMLJA010000053.1 GCA_946480065.1 uncultured Thermomonas sp.
ACGGGAAGCGGAACAGCGTGAGGTTGCGGAAGAACATCGGGAATCCTGTGGAAGGGCCTTCGCCAGCGGAGCGGCGAAGGCCGGGCGGAAATGCGGGAAACGCGGCGCGGGATCAGGACTTCAGGATGTCCAGCCCGTCGTGGTTGCGCACGGGATGCAGGACCATCGCCACCGGTTCGGGCGCGTCGGGCGCACCGGCCAGCCATGCGTGCGCGTCGGGCAGTGCCGTGTCGCCGCGCCTGCCGAGGGCGAGGAAGTCGAACAGCTTCGGGTCGCTGAGCTGCGACGGGCGGATGTCGCCCAGCGCGCGCGCCATCGTCTCGATGCGGCCGGGGGTCTCCTTCTCCCACTGCGCCAGCATCCTCGATACCTGCTTGCGCTGCAGGTTCTCCTGCGAGCCGCACAGGTTGCAGGGAATGATCGGGAAGCCCTTCGCCTCGGCATAGGCCTCGATGTCGGCCTCGCGCACGTAGGCCAGCGGACGGATCACCACGTGCTTGCCGTCGTCGCTGAGCAGCTTGGGCGGCATGCCGCTCAACTTCGCGTGGAAGAACAGGTTGAGGAAGAAGGTGCTGACCAGGTCGTCGCGGTGGTGGCCCAGCGCGATCTTGGTGAAGCCGTGCTGCCCGGCGTAGGTGTACAGCGCGCCGCGGCGCAGCCGCGAGCACAGCGAGCACATGGTCTTGCCTTCCGGGATCACCCGGCTGACCACCGAGTAGGTGTCCTGCTCGAGGATGTGGAAGTCCACCCCGATCGCGCGCAGGTACTCCGGCAGCACGTGCTCCGGGAAGCCCGGCTGCTTCTGGTCCAGGTTGACCGCGGTGATGCTGAAGCGGACCGGCGCCTTCTTCTGCAGCTGCAGCAGGACGTCCAGCATGGTGTAGCTGTCCTTGCCGCCGGACAGGCAGACCATGACCCGGTCGCCGTCCTCGATCATGCCGAAGTCGGCGATCGCCTTGCCCACCTGGTGGCGCAGGCGCTTGGCCAGCCTGTCGGCCTCGCGCTTGCGCGTGCGCGGCTGGGGATCGGCGGCGGGGGCGGCGGCGGTGTTCATCGGTCCGCCATTTTAACCGTCGCGGCCGCGCCGCTGCCGGCGCGCTATGCTCGGCCGATGAACCAGCCCACCGACCCGGCGGAACTGTCGCGCATCGCGCGCCGGGTGGTGGAGCTGCGCCAGGCCCACCGCGACCTGGACGTTGCCATCGCCCGCCTGCAGGCCGACATCCAGGCCGACGAGCTGGCGCTGAAGCGGCTCAAGAAGCGCAAGCTCCAGCTGAAGGACCAGATCGCCTGGCTGGAGAACGCGCTGATCCCCGACGAGCCGGCCTGAGCGGCGCGCGGGGACAGCGGGCGGCTCAAGGCATCCGGCCCAGCGCGGCCAGCAGGCGGTCCGGCACGGCCAGCAGCGGACTGGACGGCGGCACCGTCGCGAGCAGCTGCGCGCGGCAGCGGCGCGCGCTGGCCAGGGCGGCGGCGCGGTCGCCGCGCGCCAGCCGCAGCCGCCCGTCCAGGCATTCGGCAGTGGCCAGGGTCAGCGGGCTGGCGTCCGGCTCGGCGGCCAGCCGCCGCAGGCGCTCGATGTAGGGCTGCGCGCGCGCGTCCTCGCCCAGCGCGAGGTGGGTGGCGGCGTAGCCGGTCCAGTGCGGTTCCCGCAGGTACGGGAAATCCTGGTCCAGCCCCAGCGCGACCAGGCCGTCGAACGCGCGCATGGTCCCGCGCGCCGCCGCCGCGTCGCCGGACTCCGCGGCGGCGGTCATCGCGGCCAGCGCGGCGCGGATCGTCCACTGCTCCCAGCCGGTCTTTTCGAACAGCGCGCGGTACGCCGGTTCGGCCAGGGCGCGGGCCTGCCGCCACTGCCCGCGCGCCAGCAGCGATTCGGCGAGGAAGATGTCCGGCACGCGGCCCTGCGGATGCGCCTTGCCGGCAACGGCGGCGAACATCCCGCCGGCGCGCAGCAGTTCCGCCCGGCCCGCGTCTTGCCGGCCGGTCAGCAGCAGCAGGCGTCCGTGGTCGGCCAGCGCCCAGGCCAGGTCCATGCTGGACCCGGGCCTGCGCGAGATCAGCGCCAGCCGTTCGCCCGCGGCGCGCTCGGCCGCGGCCAGCCGCCCCGCCTGCGTGAACAGGATCGAGGCGAACCAGGTGGCGTAGTTGCGGGTCTCCTCGTCGCCGCTGGCGCGGGCGCGCCGCAGCACCGGTTCCACCCGCGCGATGCCGCGGGCGACATGGCCCTCGCGGCTGTCGACGATGGCCAGGAACGCGTCGGGGAAGTCCGGCACCAGCCCGGCCGCCAGGTAGTCCGCGCGCGCCCGGTCGCACGCGCGCCGGCGCAGCGCGGGGTCGCCCTGCCAGACCTGCGCCATGCAGTACTGGCCGCTGGCCGCGGCGATCTCCGCCGGGTCCGGCGGGCGCATGGCGCGCAGCAGCGCCAGCTGCTTGCGCCGTTGCGCCACGCTGGCCTCGAAATCGTTCAGCCCGCCGTAGATGGCGCCCAGCGACCCGTGGATCGCGCCGGCGGTTTCCGGGTCGTGGCCGAAGCGCGCGTCCACGTCCGCGGCGGCGTTGTCGATGGCCTGGCGCAGGCTGATGTCGCCGCCGTGGCCGCCGACGTAGGGATCCGCCTGGCGCAGCACGCCGTCGGTGAGGAACTCGATCAGCTTGCCCGCCTTGCGGGTCTGGCGGTCGGCGCGCGCCGCCTCCGCCACCGCGGTGCGCCGCGCCTGTTCGGCCAGCCGGTACATGCCGGCCATGCCGACCAGGCCCAGGGTGGCCGCCACCGTCGCGGTCAGCCACAGGTGGCGGCGGGTGCGCTCGCGCAGCAGCGCCTGTTCGCGCCGCTCGGCCAGCGCGCGTTCCTCCTGCACCTGCGCCCGCTCGGCGCGGCGCGCGTCCAGCGTGCGCAGGTGGTGGGCCAGGGTGCGCGCGTCGAGCTGCCGCCGCTCCGGGTTGGACGCCGCCGCCAGCGCGATGTCCTCGCGCAGCAGCGGGTCGTCGACGTCGCTTTCCCACCCCGGCGCCAGCGGCCGCCGCAGGTTGCCCACCACCAGCTGGTACAGCAGCACGCCCAGCGCGAACACGTCGCTGCGCACCGTGGGCTCGTCGCCGGCGATCACCTCCGGCGCCACGTAGAGCAGGCTGCCCGCGCGCGCGCCGTTGCCACCGGCCAGGGTGAAGGTCAGGCCCAGCTCGGCCAGGCGCGGCGACAGCGCCGCCTCGCCGGCGCCGAGGTCGGACAGCACCAGCCGCGGGTGGCCGTCGGCGTCGACCACCGGGTACAGGTTCTCCGGCTTCAGGTCCTTGTGGATCACGCCGATCTCGTGCAGCCCGGCCACGGTGTCGCACAGGTCGGCGCACAGCGACAGGCGCGCATCGAGCTCCAGCCCCGCCAGTCCGCCGCGCGCCAGCGCCCAGTGCGCCAGGTGGCCGTCCTCGAAATACGGCAGCTCGATGAAGAACGGCGGCTTGCGCAGGTTCCAGTCCAGCACCCGGGCCACCCGCGGCAGGTCCGCCTTGACCGCGTGGATGTAGCGGGTCAGCGCGATCTCGCGCTTGATCGCGTGCAGGCCGGCCTCGCCGTCGGCGAACTTGAAGGCGTGCGCCTCGCCGTCCTGCGACACGGCCAGGAAAATGACCCCGGAACTGCCGGCGCCCAGGCGCCGCTGCAGCCGCCAGCCGGGCCGGTGCGGGACCGGATCGCCCTCGCGCAGGCGCAGGGCCTCCTCGGGATGCGCCAGCACCGGGCCGATCGCGGGCTGCAGCTGGACCGCCGCGGTCAGCCGGTAGCCGTAGCCGTGCACCACCCGGATGGCTTCGCCGTCGGCCCCCAGCGCCTGGCGCAGGCGGCTGATGGCCTTGGCCAGCGAGTTTTCGGAGACCACCCGCCCGGGCCAGCCGGCCTCCAGCAACTCGTCCTTGGTGACCACCTCGCCGGCGTGGCGCAGCAGGGCCAGCAGCACGTCGTAGCTGCTGCGGTCCAGCTCCACCGGCTGGCCGTCCCGCCGCAGCTGGGCCAGGGCCTCGTCCAGCGCCACCTGCCCGAAGCGCCAGATCCCGGATGGCAGCCGGCCGTCCGGGGCGCCGGTCGTTGTCTCCATGCACTCCCCCGGCGCTTCCGCAGGCCGCCAGCTTGTCCCAGCGCCAGCGCCGCGACAAGCCGCTTTCAGAACCTTTCACAAGTTTTCCCGGGCCGGGAAAGACCGGTCAGGAACCGGCATGCCCCACTGCGCGGCAGGCCGGCGATGCGCGCCGGCCCCACCAGGGGGCGGCGTGATCGTGGGGGTGTCCATCCATCGCCAGGGCGAAAGGCAGCGCTGGCCGGCCGTGCTCCGGCAGGCCCAGCGGGCTGTGGCCGACGCGCTGGCGCCGGTGGCCGCGAACCCCGGCCCGGGCCGGCAGGCCTACCTGGACTGGCTGGCGGGGGAATCCGCCATCTCCCAGCGCTGCGCCGAGGCATTGGAGGCGGTGGCCGGCTGGCACGGCCGCCAGCCGGAACTGCACGCGACCGCCCGCGAGTGGGCCGCCGAGCTGCGCGACCTGGCCCGGCTGGCGGCGGCCGACGTGCGCGCGCTGGGCGGGATCGCCTCGGCGCCGCCGCCGCTGCTGGAGGAGTGGCGGCTGTTCCTGGAGCAGGCCAGCCGCTGCCACCGGGCGGGCGAGGCGCTGGGCGCGGTCGCGCTGCACGCCTGGCGGCTGCCGGGCCGCGCCGGCCCCGCGCTGACGGCCCTGCTCGGGCAGCCGGCGGTCCGTACCGCCAGCCGCTACCTGGCGCGCCGCTGCCGGGACGACGACCCGGAGACGCGCACCTGGCGCGACGCCCTCCTGGGGGCCTATTCCGACACCGCCCTGGCCGCCGGCGCCCAGCGCGCAGCGGCCTGGGGCCTCGCCGGCCTGCCCCCCGCCCGGCCGGCGCCATGACCTTCCCGCAACCGACGCACCACCAACCCACAGGGGACTTCGAATGAACCGCAACCGTTACCGCGCCCTCACCCTCACGCCGCTGGCGCTGGCCTTGCTGGCGGCCATGTCCGCCCCCGTCCGCGCCGCGGACCCGCAGTGCGTGGATGCCGCCGGCAACCCGCTGCCGGCCGAGAGCACCAGCCAGGGCGTGGAGGAAAACGAAACCGCCTCGGGCGGGGTGGTCGGTGACAACGCCACCTGCCATCCGATGGCCACCGCCTACGGCTACCGCAACAACGCCAGCGGCGACGAGAGCGTGGCGATGGGCGTGACGAACAGTGCGTGGGGCCAGTACTCCATTGCCATGGGTCGCAACAACAACGCGTCCGGCCAGTTCGCCTCGGCGTTCGGCCAGCAGAACAACGCGGGTGGACAGATCAGCAGCGCATTCGGGGCGGGAAACACGGCCGCCGGCGACTACGCGGGCGCCTTCGGGCAGTTCAATTCCGCCCTGGGCGCGCAGAGCAACGCCTATGGCTATGTCAACACCGCGTCCGCGGAGGGCGCGCAGGCCTTCGGCTGGCAGAACACCGCGTCGGGCGTCGGCAGCGTCGCCATCGGCGTGCGCGCGAACGCTGCCGGCCAGAACAGCCAGGCCTACGGCAACTGGGCCGACCTCGACGCCAGCGGGGGGGTGACCCTCGACCTCGACCTGGACGGCGACGGCGTCAACGAGAGCAGCTCCGAGGTGACCACCGCCTGGGGCGAATTCGGCACCGCGATGGGCGTGGCCTCGCGTTCGCTGGGCGCCTTCTCCGCGGTGTTCGGCTACCGCAACGATGCCGCGGGGGTGCAGGCCAGCGCCATCGGCGCCTTCAACAGCGCGTCCGGCGAGGCCAGCACCGCAGTGGGCTACGCCAACGCCGCGTCCGGCGACAGGAGCGTGGCCGTCGGCCGCTTCAACACCGCGTCGGGCACGCGCAGCGCGGCGTTCGGGCAGTCCGCGGTGGCCTCGGGCGACAACGCCCTGGCCGTGGGCAACTGGTGGGACCGCGACGGCAACGGCGACGTCACCCTGGACATCGACACCGACGGCGACGGCGTGAACGACGCCAGCAGCGAAGTCGCGCGCGCCACCGGCGTGCACGCGCTGGCGATGGGCTCCGCCGCGCAGGCCACCGGCGATGGCAGCACCGCGATCGGCAAGGGCGCGGTGGCCGGCGATGCGGACGCCATCGCCATCGGCACCGAGGCCGGCGCGGGCACCCGCAGCACGGCCGGCAGCAACGTCGCCATCGGCCTGCGCGCGGGCCAGGACATCCAGGGCGGCTGGACCCTCTCGCTGGGCGAGGACGCCGGCAGCGGGTCCACCGGCAGCGACAACATCGCGCTGGGCGCCAGCGCGGGCAATGCCGTCAGCGGCGACCTCAACCTCAGCATGAGCGCTTTCGCCAACGCCCAGGCGCAGGGCGACGGCAACGTCAGCCTGGGCTACGCGGCCGGCTACCAGCTGCAGGGCGACGGCAACGTGGGCATGGCCGCCAACGCCAACCGCGGCGTGGTGGGCAACGGCAACATGGCGATCGGCTACAACGCCAACCGCGGCGCGCAGGGCGACGCGAACCAGGGCTTCGGCTACTACGCCAACTACGGCGCGGTGGGCGGCGGCAACCGCAGCTTCGGCAGCTACGCCGGCTTCGGGGTGCTGGGTTCGGGCAACGCCGCCAGCGGCTTCTGGTCGGGCGCGCAGGTGGTGGGCAGCGGCAACATCGCGCAGGGCGAATTCGCCGGCTCGGGCGTGCAGGGCGGCGGCAACGTCGCCATCGGCCAGTCGGCCGGCAGCGGCACGATCACCGCCACCGGCACCGACGCCCAGGGCGTCGCCACCTACAGCTTCTCCGCGCTGGCCGTCCAGGACGCCGTGGCGATCGGCACCCGGGCCAATGCCGGCACCAACGGCAGCGTGGCGATCGGCGCCGACAGCCGCGCGACCGGCGCCAACAGCGTGGCGATCGGCGCCAACTCGCTCGCCGACGAAGACGACACCGTGGCGGTGGGGAACCGCCGGATCACCGACGTGGCGGACGCGGTGGCCGACACCGACGCCGTCACCCTGCGCCAGCTCGACACCGCCGGCGCGGCGGTGGCGTCGTGGTTCGGCGGCGGCGCCTCGTTCGCCGGCGGCGTGTACACGGCGCCGACCTACGTCATCGGCGGCGCCAGCTACAACGACGTGGGCGCCGCCTTCGGCGCGGTGGACGGCAACCTGGCCAGCCTCGCCGCCGCGCACTGGACCCTGAGCGCCGATGGCGGCGCCACCGCTGCGGACATCGGCGACGGCGATGCCGTCGACTTCGCCGCCGGCAGCAATCTCGCGGTCGCGCGCAGCGGCGGCACCATCACCTACGGGATGGTGGCGGCCCCGGTGTTCGGCGGCATGCTGACTGCGAACGGTGGCTTCACCGTCGGCGCCGGCCAGACCGTGGCGATGGGCGGCAACCGGGTGCAGGGCGTGGCCAACGGCACCGCCGCCACCGACGCCGTGAACCGGGGCCAGCTCGATGGCGTGGCCAGCGCCGCGGCGGCCGCGCAGGGCACCGCCGACAGCGCGCTCGCCGCGGCCTCCACCGCCCAGGCCACGGCCGACACCGCGGTCGCCAGTGCGGCCAACGCGCAGAGCAGCGCCGACGCCGCGCAGGCCACGGCAGACACCGCCCTCGCCAACGCGGCGACCGCGCAGGCCAGTGCCGACGCGGCGCAGGGCACGGCGGACACCGCGCTGGCGAATGCGGCCACGGCCCAGGCCACCGCCGATACCGCGCTGGAAAACGCGGCCACCGCGCAGGCCACCGCCGACACCGCGCTGGAGAACGCGGCCACCGCGCAGAGCACGGCCGACACCGCGCTGGAGAACGCCGCCACCGCGCAGGCCACGGCCGATACCGCGCTGGCGGAGGTGGCCTCGGTCAGCGGCACGGCCAGCACCGCGCTGGCCACCGCCAACGCCGCGCAGGCCGACGCCACCGCGGCGGTCGCCACCGCCAACAGCGCCCAAGCCACGGCCGATACCGCGCTGACCACGGTGAACGGGGCCCTGGCCACCGCCAACGCCTACGCCGACGCCGGCGACGCGGCCACACTGGCCACCGCCAACGCCTACACCGACGGTCGCGTCAGCGGCGCGGTGGCCACCGCGAATGCCTACACCGACAGCCGGTTCGCGGCCTGGAACGACAGCTTCACCCAGTTCCAGCAGGACGTGGAGACGCGCTTCGCCCACACCGACGCCCGGATCGACCGCATGGGCTCGATGAGCAGCGCGATGGCGGCGGCGGCGCTCAACACCGCCGGCCTGCCGGGGCAGAACCGGGTGGGCGTGGGCTTCGGCGCGCAGAACGGGCGCACCGCGGTGGCGGTGAGCTACCAGCGGCTGGTGGCGCCGAACGCCAGCGTGTCGCTGGGCGGCGCGTTCTCCGGCGGCGAACGCAGCGTGTCCGCGGGCGCCGGTTTCAGCTGGTGATGCAGCGCCGCGCATCGCCCGCCCGCGCGGCGGGTGGTGCGCGGGCCGCGGGCCGCGGCGAGCGCGCTACGGCGCGGCGTCGTCCGCGGGCGGCGCCGTCGGCACCGCCGGGATCTCCCCGGTGGTGCGGGTGGTGTCGGGACTGATCTTCTCGATGGTGTGCCGCAGTTCGCGGCCCAGCACCACGCGGGCGTCCTTGGCCCAGCCGTTGAGGCGTTCGTCGAACGCCAGCTTGCCGTCCCCGTCGGCCCAGACCAGCCGCAGTTCGCGCAGCTTCTGGATGAAGCCGCGGAACAGGCCCTTGTCGAAGAACTCCGGGGCGGTGTTGGCGTACAGCAGGCTCAGGCGCTGCGCCGCCAGCTGGCACAGCCGCTCCAGCTCGCCGGCGCCGAGGGTGCCGGAGCCGTTCTTCACCAGCACCGAGATGGCGATGTAGTAGCGCTCGAACGCCTGCTGCAGGGCGTGGCCATGGGCGCGCAGGCGGAACACCTCGTCGGTCTGGCCGGCGTTGCGCTGGAAGATGCCGCCATCGTCCTCGCCGACCTGCTGCAGCAGGCCCTCGCGCACGAACACGTCCAGGGTGCGGTCGATTCGGCGGGCGAATTCGTCCTCGTCCCAGGGCAGGAACAGTTCGGCCTGCAGGAACGGGTACAGCGCGCGGCCCAGCCGGTGCAGCTGCGCGCGCGCCATGCGCCGGTTGTTGAGGAAGCACACCGCGATCCACGCCGAGGCGGTGAACAGGTGCAGCACGTTGTTGCGGAAGTACGAGAGCAGCACCGCGGCCTCGTCGTCCACGGTGAGCACGTCGCCCAGCGGATGGCGGGTGCGCGCCAGGGTGCCGATCTCCTCGCCGTGGGCGATGATCTGCTCCGGCGTGTGCGGGGTCACCGTCACCCGCTCGGCGTACGGCACCTCGGCCAGCAGGGTCTTGGCCAGCGCGATCTGCGCCAGCAGGTCGGCCTCGCCCATCGCGTGGCGCGGGGTGGAGAGCATGGCCAGCGCCAGCAGGTTGATCGGGTTGACGTCGGCGGCGCGGTTGACGTTGACGTTGATGGCGTTGGCCAGCGCGTCGATGGTCTCGGCCAGCCAGGCCGGCTTCTCGTCCTCCGGCACGGCGGTGCCGTCCCAGCCGGTGGCGTGGCGGGCCAGCATGTCGTTGAGCAGGATCGGCTCGCCGAAGTTCACCACCACCTGGCCGTAGTTGCTGCGCAGCACCCTGGGGATGCCCAGCAGGAGCTGCCAGATGGATTCCTTTTCCTTCGGCTTGCCGGACAGTTCGTCCAGGTAGCTGCGACCCTCCATCAGCTTCTCGTAGCCGATGTACACCGGCTGGAACAGCACCGGGCGGCTGGGCTGGCGCAGGTAGGCGCGCACGGTCATCGCCAGCGAGCCGCCCTTGGGCGGCAGCAGCCGGCCGGTGCGCGAGCGCCCGCCCTCGATGAAGTACTCGATCGAGTAGCCGCCGGCCACCAGCTGCGCCATGTATTCGCGGAACACCGCCGAGTACAGCGCGTTGCCGCGGAAGCTGCGACGGGCGAAGAACGCGCCGCCCTTGCGCAGCAGGGTGCCGACCACCGGCAGGTTGAGGTTG